>JBJOFA010000110.1:0-5328 GCA_046049015.1 Actinomycetota bacterium
AGACAATCAAGGTGCGAGTGAGAGGCACATCCAGCTTGGGCAATTCATCGCCGACGTGCACCGAAGAAAAGGTGCGGGTTGTCGCAAGGGTGGTCATGAGATTTCCTTCGTAATTTTCAAGTCGTGTTTTCGAATAGATGTCTACGTACGAGCAATGAGCGATCCAAGGCGAGCCAAGTGTGCGCTCGCTGAACCAAGAACGCTGGCCAGTTGAATACCCCACAAGAAGTAGCGGTGCACGGGATAATCAATATCCGCGCCAATACCTCCATGAAGATGCTGAGCAGCAGTCACAACTTGTTGAGCACCTTCACTGGCCCAATAGGCCGCCACACTCACATCACGACGAGCATCGAATCCTTCGGCTAAACGCCAGGCCGCGTTCAAAGCCGTGACGCGCATGGCCTCGGTGGTGATGTACCCATCAGCGGCACGTTGGGTGGTGGCTTGAAAAGCGGCCAGCGGTTTGCCGAATTGGGTTCGTGACGACAGATGCGATGCCGTGTAGGCCAGCGCACCTTCGGCAACGCCAACTTGGATGGCGGCCAACGAAGCGAGAGCATGTTCGAAAACTGAACGCAAGGCTTCGCGACCGTCGACGTCGGTGCCATAACCCAATAAGCGTGTTACTGGGACCGTGACCTGGAGATCGATATGCCCTTGCGGTTCGTGATTCGTGGTGCTCACGGGGGTGACGGAAACTCCGGGATCGGACATTTCGATGATGGCAATCGTTGCCTTGCCATCGACCGACACGGGAACGAGAGCGATGGTGGCCTGGGCGGCGTGAGGTACGGCTGGACGGAATCCGGTGATGGTGATCGAATCACCCTTGACCACGCCCTGGGTAGACGGACGCAAAATATCGTTTGCTCCCGTTTCGGCTAAGGCGATGGTGGCCACGATCTCTCCACTTGCAATGCCGGGTAGATAGGTGGCCTGTTGTTCTGAAGATCCGAAATCTGAAAGAGCCAATGCCGTCACGCCGGCGGCCCACAGCGGAACCGGAGCGACGTAACGTCCCTGGCCCATCAGCACCAAAGCCAGTTCCACAGCACCAAAGCCGCTACCTCCGAACTCTTCGGGGACGCAGAGCGCTTGGATCCCCGACGCGGCCAACTGTTGCCAGAGATCGGTGTCAAAACCGTCGCCGCTCTCAATTGCCTTCACGCGTTCCACGGTGGCTTGTCCCTCAAATATCTGGAGAGCCAAATCTTTGATGACACGCTGTTCTTCAGAGAGATCGAAATTCATGAGGTGGCTTTCTGTGATGAATCCAAAATGGCAAAAGGCAACTTGGTGTCGGCATCCACGGAACGGATTTCAATGCGGACGCGTGCCCCGATAACCAGGGCCTCGTTATCGGTATCGGCGGTGTTCATCACCAGACGCACCTTGTCGCCCCCCGGTCCCGAAACGGGATCCATATCCACCAACACAATGGGCAGCGGATAATCAAAACTTGGCACTTGCGGGAAGTGAGTGATGACAAAACTATGAATCGTTCCCGACATTGGCAATTGCACTTTGTCCCATTTCAGTGAATGACAAGACGGGCACATCGGCCCGGTGGGGAAGCGGACTTGTTGGCATTCCGAACAAGCTTGCGCGTAGAGCTCGCCCTCATTGATTGCGGCAAACCACCAGTGGTTGTCGTGAGTGGTAGCGGGCTTTGGTCGCGCTGGCTTAGGCTTGGCTGTCGCGGCACGGGCCTTGGGCTGGAAGCGGAAAATGCGAAACAGCATGGATCCGACGAGTTCATTGTTGGCGTCGTAATAATCCTGACGAGTACTGACGAAGTGTCCGGTGCCAAGCCCCGTTGACTTTTCCTCGCTGATGGAATCGATCACCGTGCGCATGGTGAGTTGGTCACCGGGACGGAGATAGCGGTGATAGACCTGCTCGCTGTTAGTTCCCACCACACTGGTGAATCCCCGGGAAAAGAGCATTTGATTCATCTTTTCGTACGGACCATCACTGGTGCGCTGTGGGCCTTCAATACCGTGCATGACCCAGGCCTGCAGCATGGTTGGAGGCGCCACGAGGCCTCCGTGAATACTTTGGGCTGCCAATTCTGAATTGGTGTAAATCGGATTCGTGTCGCCGACTGCTTCCACGAGATGGCGAATCATGGGGGCATTGACTTCATCGGGGGCCGGCATAGGGTCGCCGGTTTCCATGCCCACGAAGGATTGCAACTCGGCATAGAAAGCCGCTTTGGCTTCTGGTGTTTCATCAACCACGATGTCGGTCACTGTGTTGCTCATTACCCTGCCCTTTTCATATCGCGCCAAGGAATGTCTTTGTCATTCGATGGTTCCCGAGGCAAACCCAAGCCGCGCTCGGCGATGATATTGCGTTGAATCTCGTCGGTTCCTCCACCAATTCGTATGGCGAACTGACTCAAAAGATGTTGTCCCCACTGATTGTCATCGGGGGCATCGTCGCTCCAGAGCATGCCGTCCGCTCCGATCATGGCGGTTGCTAAATCTGCGCTCAATCGCCAATGATTGGCGTAGGCCAATTTCAGGGTGAGCATTTCTGGTCCGGGCATACGTCGCTGGCTCATAGCGGTACGCATTCGAAAGCCGAGGTACTTGAGGGTCTCGGCCCGACACCAAGCTCGTGCTAATTCCTGGCGCACGTTGAGGTCGGTGTTCAGATGACGACGCCGAGCAACATTCACAAGATCTTCAACTGACCAGGAACCACCCGAGCCAATGTGACTGCGCTCATTTGACAACGTAGTTTGCGCTCCACGCCAACCAGCGTTCACTTCGCCGATGATGTTTTCATGTGGAATGCGTACATCCGTGAGAAAGGTCTCATTGAAATGCTGCACGCCGGTGATCTGGGTAATTGGTCGCACCTCGACTCCAGGTGAACGCATATCGAGAATGAAGTAAGTGATGCCAGCGTGTTTTGGCTGATCGATATCGGTACGCGCCAACAAGATGGCGTATTCGGCGAACTGCCCAAAGCTGGTCCATACCTTTTGACCGTTCACCACCCATTCATTACCGTCACGTACTGCTCGAGTTCCCAATGACGCTAGATCGCTACCCGAGCCCGGTTCACTAAATAACTGGCACCACACCTCTTCACCTTTGAGGATCGGAGTGAGATGTTTCTTCTGCTGTTCAGGAGTGCCGTGGGCGATGAGCGTTGGGCCGACCATGCCAATAGAAACGGCAAATGCTCCGGTGGCCACATCGAATTGAGACATCTCTTCAGCGAAGATCGCTGATTGAATCGCCGAGGCCCCGCGTCCACCGTATTCCTTGGGCCAAGTAATACCCGCCCAACCGTTGTCGTAAAGGACGCGCTGCCAATCCCGACAGCTTTGAATATGTCCGGCCAGATCACGATTGTGGTCCACCAGTTCTGAGGCGGCCTCGTCTTTCGAACGGGCGTGGGCTTCAAGCCAGGCTCGGGCCTCGGCTCGAAATGCTGCTTCTTCTGGAGTATCTCCGATATGCATTGGCAATTTCCCCCGCGACGTGGCGCGTTTTGTCCCGGATTTCGAATATGGACCGCCGTCACGGCGGTTTCTGACAGTCTGTCAGAAACCCGGTCAAACTCACCTAGCCGCGCCAGGTTGCCGGACCGGTGTAGAAATCCAGTTCCTCGCGGCTATACCGCAGGGGTTTGAAACCTTTGGTATTCACCACCTCGGACCAATGATCCCTCAGCCCTTCCATGGTCAGGTCCTGGCCGCCAGACCATCCCGGGACCCCGACGGTGGCAATGAGTGCGGCCCGACCAGCCCCGGTGGTGAGAATCTCTCCGGAACAGGGCACATCTTCATGCACTAAGAATGCGGCCGTCGGAGCGCATAGATGCGGGGGGAAATTTTCCTCCATCCAACGCCGCGTGTCCTCATGAGGATTCAACGCCGCCGAGCGGGTGTAGCCAATCGGCATCAAAATATTGACGGTGATGTTGTCGGGTGCACCTTCGAGCGCCAGTGATCGACCCAATCCAATGAGTCCGGCCTTGGCCATGGAATATGCCGGCATACCAAGCGATCCAACGGCCGCGGCCGATGAGGTAATGAGAAGGCGACCGTATTGCTGTGATCGCAAATGAGGCCAGGCGGCGCGACACATGGAGTACGTCCCCACTAGGTGAGTCGAGACAATGGTGGCTACCTGAGCATCAGTGGTTTGTTCCAAGGTTCCTGTCGGTCCGCCGCGTCCGGCATTGTTCACCACAATGTCGAGGCGCCCAAAAGATTCAAGAGCGGTCTCCACAATCTTTTCCGATCCGTCCACCACTGAATGAATATCGGCAACGGCGAGCCCGCCAGCCTCAATAATGTCGGCCACGGTCTGTTGGGCATGGTCGGCGGCCACATCGTTCACCACCACCTTCGCACCACGTTGGGCCAGTAACAGTGCGTGGTCGCGTCCGAGGCCGCGACCTGCTCCGGTCACGATGGCAACGCGGCCATCAAATCGCATCTCGGCAAATCGCATCTCGGCTAATCGCATCTCAGTATTACTCGATCGTCCCATGCGGTCACCGTAGTGTTCGCGCCGTACAGTTCTCACCGTGTCAGCAAAGAGAACGGTGATGGTGACCGGGGCCAGCCGCGGAATCGGGCGCTCGATTGCTCTGACTTTGGCCCGGGCGGGACATGATCTGGTTCTCACCGCCCGTTCCGTAGAGGGTGGAGCTCGTTTTGAGGGGACATCGCAATCAGATCCTCTAGCCGGGTTGGAACTTTCGGGTTCGGTACACGACGTTGCTCAGCAATGTCGCGCTCTTGGGGTGCGAGCCGAAGCAGTGGCCCTTGATCTCACTGATGTCGCCAGTGTGCAAAGTGCTGCCGAGCAGGCACTGCAACACTTTTCGGTAATTGACACCTTGGTATCAAATGCCATCTATCAAGGCCCGGGCGTGAACGATCTCTTCGCCAACGTGTCCCTTGAACTTGTGCGACGAGTCATTGATGCCGATGCCATTGCGCCGCTGATATTGCTGCAGAACTTCCTTCCCGGAATGGCGGCCAGCAACCGGGGAGTTTTCATTCATCTCACCTCTGGAGCGGCCACGTTGGATCCGAAAGCTCCCGCGGGAGCCGGTGGATGGGGATTGGCCTATGCCATGGCCAAGGGGGCTGCTCATCGCATTGCTGGAGTGATACAAGCCGAATATCGCCAGGCCGGAATGCGGGCGTACAGTTTGAATCCCGGTCATGTGCTGACCGAGGTCATGGCTCACCGGGCGGAATTAGCGGGTCGTGAAGCTACGGGTGGCAATCCTGATGATGTGGCCTGGGCGGCGAATTGGTTGATTGCTGGAAGCGATGACGCAGTTGCTCTG
>JBJOFA010000111.1:0-5323 GCA_046049015.1 Actinomycetota bacterium
GATCCACGGCACAAATTATGTTGTGCCCCCATCTCGTCTTCCTCGTCTGGTGACGGTGCACGACTGTTGGGCATTGCGACATCCCGATCAATGCTCTCCTGCGGTCAATCGCTCCATGCTGGCCCTGCGAAAGGCCCTTTCATCGGGAGCCATGGTTCATGTACCCTCCCAAGCCACCGCTGATGGTGTCGTTGACCTATTCCCTCGTGCCACCGTCACCGTGATCCCTTGGGCCACACCCCGCAAGGCCTCAGAGAATGGACGACGGCCGCCAGGAGCCTCTTGGACCGCGGGCACTCCCGTCATTGCCTCAGTTGGCACTATCGATCATCGGAAAAACTCTGTTCGCCTGATACACGCCTTCGCCGACTTATCTGGCGAATTCACTGATCTTGTTTTGGTGCTCGCCGGCGCGCCGGGCAACGCCAGTGTTGAAGTTTCTGTCGCTCTTGATGCCCTACCCTCAGAGTTACGTTCTCGGGTCTTTCTTTTGGGAAGCGTGGATCATGAACAAGTCACCTGGCTCTATCAGAATTGTTCGGTGATGGCCTATCCCTCACTTGATGAAGGATTTGGATTCCCAATTCTTGAAGCCATGGTCGCCCAGGTGCCGGTAGTGGCATCCTGCACCGGATCACTTCCCGAAATCGCTGGCACTGCCGCTTTGCTGATCGATCCCACCGATACCGATGCCCTTGCGCAGGCCCTCAGCACAGTCCTACGAGACGAGGTCCGACGAAATGAGCTCATCGCCGCCGGCCTAAACCGGGTCAGCCAGTTTTCCTGGGAAGCAACGGCCCAAGGCCTATTGGATCTGTACTCCCTAGTCGTCGAGACCGCTTCGCGCTCTACCGCAAAGTCGCTCTGAAACCGGGAGAATGTTCCGATGATTCTCGTCCTCGCTGGTGGTGTTGGAGCAGCCCGTTTTTTACGAGGGCTGGTGCGAGTTGTTGATCCCGCCGAGATCACAGTGGTGGTCAATACGGGCGACGACACCGTCATGCACGGTCTGAATATTTCTCCAGATCTCGACACCATTACCTACACCATGGCCGAGGCCATTGATCCCGAAAGAGGTTGGGGTTTAGCTGGTGAATCCTGGCGCGCCATGGAGTCCCTGGCGCGCTATGAAAAATTGCGGCCCCAAAATTCCAATGCCGGCGGCACCTGGTTCAATCTCGGCGATCGAGATTTGGCTACGCATCTGTATCGCACTGCTCGAATTGGCGAGGGCGCCACGCTCAGTATGGTTACCGACGAGATTCGCTCCGCCTGGGAAATACCGCTGCGGATTCTGCCCATGAGCGACGACCGAGTGTCCACCATGGTCGACATCGTTGAATCCGACGAGCAAAAACGAACCGTATCGTTCCAGGAATACTTCGTTCGACTCCGCCACTCAGTACCAATTACCGGAGTTTCTTTCGTTGGTAGTTCGATGGCGACACCAACATTTCTTGATTTGGTTGACCAGGCCGAAACAGTGATCATTGCCCCCTCGAATCCCATTGTCTCGCTTGGCCCAATCAGATCTTTACCCAACGTTGACTCGGCATTACGACGAAATCGTCAACGCGTCGTGGCGATATCCCCCATCGTTGCTGGAGCAGCCATCAAAGGACCCGCTGACCGGATGCTGAAAGAACTCGGCATGAGTGCCTCGGTGACCGGCGTGGCCAGCCTCTACTGTGATATCGCTTCGACATTGGTCATCGACGAGGCCGATGCCAACCAAAAAGCCTCCGTGGAGGCCACCGGAATGCACTGCATAACAACCAACACGATCATGTCCAATATCGAAGTCACCACTCGGCTGGCACAAACGGTGCTCAACTCTCGTCACCATGGAGGACAATCATGAGCGGATCAAACACGGCTCCTCGCCTCAGCGCTTGGGGCGTAGTTGGCATTGGCGAGATCGTCACCGGTGATCAATTGGGTGACATTGTGATTGAAGCGTGTATGCAAGAGCCCAATGGTCCGCTTATTGATGGAGACGTCATCGTCGTCACGCAAAAGATCGTTTCCAAAGCCGAAGGTCGAATGGTCGAAATCGACGCTAATGATCCTTTATCCCATAAATCACTCGTGGAAGACGAAGCCGTTCGAATCGTGCGCCGACGCGGCGATTTGATTATCACGGAAACAAAACATGGATTCATTTGTGCCAACAGCGGCATAGATCTTTCCAACGTGGAACGCGGCTGGGCTGCTCTATTGCCTCTAGATAGCGATCGATCTGCTCGGCGAATCCACGACATCATCAAAGCCAAACTTGGCATCCATATTGGGGTCATAATCTCGGATACCTTCGGCCGCCCCTGGCGCAAAGGTCTGACCGATGTGGCACGTGGTGTGGCCGGCATCGCAGCTGTCGTCGACTTGCGCGGAACTCCCGACGCCCTTGGCCGTACGATGCAAGTCACCGAAGTTTGCGTGGCTGATGAAATTGCTTCAGCAGCCGAATTGGTCATGGGTAAATCGAATGGGATTCCCATTGCCGTAGTTCGTGGTGTGGATCCATCGTGGCTTCGTCCATCGTCGATCGATGAAATCGTTCGACCAGCAAGTGAAGATCTATTTCGCTGACCTACAAATCTCTCGGCGAGAGTAATGAATCAATACCTTGAGTCACCGAAGTCCAAGCCGACCATCCAAGGTGCAAACGAGCTCGAGACGACGACAAAGCCAGTCGGGTGACTTCATGGGGTGGACGAGGGAGACGCTGCGCGTCGGCGCCACCACCGATAAGAGTCCACAATTCGTTGACACTGGTTTGCTGGCCCGTGCCAATGTTGAGAACCAAACCGCCGCCGCGATTCAACGAGCGAGCAACAGCGTCGACCGCATCGTCGACAAAAAGTAGATCACGGGTCTGCCGGCCATCACCGTAAATGGTTGCCGGAGAGGACTGAGATCTTGCTGTGAGGAAACGAGATACCACATTGTTCTCTTCTCGCTGTCTTGTCCCGTATACCGTCGATAGCGCCAAGGCGGTGAATTCAATATCGTGATCCTGTCGGTAGAGCTCGAGCAATTCAATAATGGCGATCGCTGCCACTCCAGCAACTCCAACAGGCTGACGTGGCCGATCCTCTTTGATGGGTAAATCTCGACTTGCCAATTCGCCATAGAGCAATCCAGCAGGAATGGTGACAATTACTTTGTCTACTTTGGCCTGACGCGCCGCTTCGAGAGTCGACGCGACAATGGCGAACGATTTCACCGCTCCTGCAAGGTCGCAGGTCGTTGGCGTGAGAGCACAGACAACAAAAAGAACTTCGGGCCGACGTAATCGCACGACATCGACAAATTCAGGAATCGAAGCATCCAAGGTGTGAATACGTAATGCGCCGTCTTGGGCGTTGCCTCGGGCGCTTGCCAAATTCGACAGCATCCCCGTGGAAAGATCGTCGACCACGTCGACTCGGACTTCATCAGAGAGCAGGCGATCAACAAGATGGGAACCAATAAAGCCGGCACCACCAACGACCATCGCCGTTGGCATCTCGCTTGATTTAGTTCCAGACATCATCAACTCGCTGGTACGGATGGGCCGAAGCGTCATTCGTAAGGAGGTGCTGGAACCCGTTCATGCTCAAGTGTGGCACCGTCGGGCACCACACCTTGGGCTCCAATCACCGAATCCACAATGATTGCCCGGGGTCCCACCGAGCCCATCACGATGGACTCCCGCACTTGAGCCCCTGCACCAATTTTGGCTCCCGGAAGAATTACCGAGTCGATGATCAAGGACTGGGCGCCCACTTCGGCTCCCGGAGAGATAAGGCTATGGCGAACCTCGGCACTGGGATCGACTACGGCTCCATCACCAACCATTGGGACCATGAACGAGCGATGTCCATCGATGAGATCCAGATTGGCCTGTCGATATGTTTCCGGGCGGCCAGTATCAATCCAATAATCATTGGTGGACCAGGCAAAAAGACGCCCATCAGCCACTACCGCAGGGAAGGTTTCACGTTCAATAGATACCTTGCGGCCAGTTGGAATGCGCTGCAGTATCGATGGCTCAAAAACATAGGTTCCAGCATTGATCAGATTGCTTGGAGCTGTTCCTGGTGCCGGCTTTTCGACAAAACGTTCGACCCGGCCATCTTGATCGATGGCCACGACTCCGTAGGCCGAAGGATCCTCGACCGGAGTCAGATGAATCGTTGCTTCAGCTCCCGTTGCTTGATGACGAGCCACCAATGCACTGACATCCAAATCGGTGATGATGTCACCGTTGACCACAATGAAGGTCTCATTGATTCCGGCGTCATCAGCAGCGAAGCGAATCGCTCCTCCTGTATCCAAAGGCTCGGGTTCAACGGCGTAGTGCAAACGGACTCCCGCACAGGTGCCATCGGGAAACGCTTGTACGAATGGCTCAGGACGAAAGCCAAGTCCGAGGACCACCTCGTTGACACCGGCCCGAGCCAACATGTGAACCAAGTTCTCAACGATTGAACGATGGCCCACCGTCAACATCGGCTTAGGAGTGGTGAGAGTAAGCGGACGAAGTCGGGTTCCAAAGCCCCCGACCAGTACCACCGCTCGCATCAGCCGACAGTAGTTGTTGAAGCGTCTGTTGGCTCGTTTGCTGGATCAGATCCAGTAGGAGCCACAGTTGACGACCCCGTTGTTGCCAACGTCGTTGTTGGCTGACCTGTCGTACCGCTATCGGCTGCACCCAAGGCTGGGAGATCCGCTGCCGAAGGCGGCAAACCAGGACGCTCGCCGGCAGGGGCAAAAACAATTGTGAAGGCCATGGCATCTTGCTTCAGGCGAACATCATCAAAATTGGTGATGTAAGTAACGAAGTCGTCGGGAGTGTTGTAGGCCTCAAAGGCGTACACCACCAACTGTCCATCAACTTCCTTGCCGTCTTTGTCGATGCACTTGGTGACACCTTCTTCGTAGACCATGCCTCCTTGATCTTCAGGCATGGTCAATTTCGAGTCTGACAATTTGACGCCGTAGACATCGAGGAAAACACCCAACTTGGCATTTCGGCCGGTGGCTGCCGAGGTATACGGATGCCAGTGCATCACGCCGTCATCGTGGCTGTGAATTCCGGTGCGCCGGAACTCATCATTGGCAAGAAAACCAGCGCTGTCGATCTCTTCCTTATTTCCTTGCAGATCAGGCAACCATTCATCACAGGCGTAGAAGCCGTACGAGGCATGCCAGTGATCTTCGACCGTGGGCGCCACATTGCGATCGGGGATTGACGCTCGGGAGTAGACGATGAGAGCCAACCCAACCAGGGAGACTCCGACTACCAAAGCGGGGAAAAGTGTGCCCCCTTGGAATCGGA
>JBJOFA010000112.1:0-5266 GCA_046049015.1 Actinomycetota bacterium
TTGGCCGCGGTCATAACTCCGTCGGGCGATCCCATTACTTTGCTGGCTCTTTCAATTCCACTCATAATTTTGTATTTTCTTGCGGCGCTGGTTGGGCATCTGCTTATTCGACGTCGAGTAACTACGTAAGATGCGCCCCGATCGCCAGGACCTCATAGCGCGGTACTCCTTCGGTCTCGATCTTTTTCAAATCGCCGCTCTGGACGTCGTGGATGAAGGCGAGTCAATCATTGTCGCGGCGCCCACGGGAAGCGGTAAGACCGTGGTGGCTGAGTACGCCATCGCTGCGGCTCTGGCTGATGGACGACGAGCTTTCTACACCGCTCCGATCAAGGCTCTTTCTAATCAGAAATTTCATGACCTGATTCAGATTCATGGCCGAGAGAACGTGGGACTGCTCACTGGTGACAATTCCATCAACTCAGATGCCCCAGTTGTCGTCATGACCACCGAAGTTCTCCGCAACATGATGTACGCACGCTCGCCGGCCCTGGCCCAATTAGCCACTGTCGTTCTGGATGAAGTCCACTTCATCCAAGACACCTATCGGGGCCCGGTTTGGGAGGAAGTCATCATTCATCTGCCACACCACATTCAATTGGTGTGTCTGAGTGCCACGGTTAGCAATGTTGCCGAAGTAGCGGAGTGGATGTCCACAGTTCGCGGCGTAACTCGATTCATCATCGAGCAGCAGCGACCCGTCGAACTGGAAAACCACATCATGGTCACCGAAAAGGACCGAGATGAGGACCACTTCCTGCCAATTCTGGTGAACGGAAGACCAAACCCGACGATGGGTCGATTAGAAGAGCAGGTCAATCTGTCCCGGGGACGTGGTGGTGGGCGAACCCGTTTTCGCCACTCCTTACAAACTCCCCGTCGCGTTGAGGTCATCGAAGAGTT
The DNA here is from genome assembly GCA_046049015.1 of Actinomycetota bacterium. Classification (GTDB taxonomy): domain Bacteria; phylum Actinomycetota; class Acidimicrobiia; order Acidimicrobiales; family Ilumatobacteraceae; genus Casp-actino8. The sequence goes on from JBJOFA010000112.1 coordinate 904, forward strand.
AAGACATGGCGATCTACTGCCGGTGATCTATTTCATTTTTAGTCGTCAAGCCTGCGAAGAAGCTGCCCACAGTTGTCTGGCTAGCGGCATTCGACTGACCACACCCCTAGAGCGCAGTCGCATCGCCGCCATCCTTGATGAACACACCGAAGGCCTCGATCCCGATGATCTTGCCGTGTTGGGCTTCGGGCGTTTTCAAGAACACATGGCCGCGGGAATCGCCTCTCACCATGCCGGTCTCATTCCGCCCTTTAAAGAGGCGGTGGAGGAATGTTTCGTCCAAGGGCTGATCAAGGTGGTCTTTGCCACCGAAACTCTGGCTGTCGGCATCAATATGCCAGCCCGTTCGGTCGTCATCGACAAACTGACGAAATTCACCGGCGATCATCATGAGTTTTTGACACCCGGACAATTCACACAACTCACCGGCCGAGCGGGTCGCCGAGGCCTTGATGATCGGGGGCATGCTGTCATTTTGTGGAGCCCCTTTGTCACTTTTGATCAGGTAGTAGGTCTGGTCACCAGCCGCACGTATCGACTGACTTCATCGTTTCGCCCGACCTACAACATGGCGGCCAATCTCATTCGTTCCTATACGCGCCAACAAGCACGCCACCTGTTGAATCTCTCGCTAGCGCAGTATCAAAGCGATCGAGATGTAGTGCGTCTCGAAGCCCGCTTAGAGCAGCGTCAAGACGAACTCAGCGACGCCATCGAGCGATCTCGCAGTCCATTCGGCGATATCGACGCCTACCGCCTCGCCATTCGAGGGTCCAGCGAACCCAATGCCCAGCAAGCCATTGAAGCCGCCCTTTCTGGAATGAAACCTGGTTCAGTCATCCATGTGGATAAGGGGAAGTTTTCTGGTCGAGCCGCGGTATTGGCTACCGCCATGCGTAGTGCTGGAATCAAAGTCACCATCCTCACCGCCAAAAAATCTCTCTTCGATGTCACGGCGCGCGATTTCCGCCATCCACCTATCGAATTGGGCTCTATTGAGATTCCTCGCCCCTACACGCCAACACGTCAAGATTTTCAAAAGAAGGTGGCCGATCGCATCATTCGCTCGGGCAAGCGAAGCAACGGATCAAGTAGTCGCGCTTTTGCTCCCGACCGAAGTCGCGATTTCGCCCGTGAGGCATCCATTATCGAGGCTCTCGAGCAGGACCCTGATCTCGCCACCCGGATGAAAGCAGCCGATCAAGCAGAGCGCCTACAGGCTGACATCGATCGCCTTTCTACTCAGGTGCGGGGCAAGACTTCTTCGATTGCTCGCCAATTCGATGACGTGCTTTCCATTCTTGAGGCCTGGGAATATGTGGCGGACTGGTCTTTGACTGAGAAAGGCACTGTGCTGGCGCACACTTTTCATGAAAGTGACTTGTTAGTCGCCGAGTGTCTCAATCGAGGTTTTCTCGATGATTTGGATGCAGCTACTTTTGCCGGATTGCTCTCCGTTTTTGTCTATGAACATCGCAGCAGTGAAAGCCCTCCCGAACCGTGGTTCCCTTCAGGCGATGCGCGAAAAAGGTGGAGAAAGATAGAAGCCACCAGCCGGGAACTTCGCCAATTGGAACACGAATCTCGATTGACGATGCATCGTTCCCCGGATCCCACCTATATCGCAATCGCCTATGCCTGGGCCGTGGGGGAGGACTTCGCCGAAGTAGTGGAAAATGAAGAACTTTCTGGTGGCGATTTCGTTCGCACTATGAAGCAACTGATCGATCTCTCGCGGCAAGTGGCTCTCACCGCTCCACAGACGGCAACACGACGAATTGCCGAACAAGCGGCCAATCTGATTTTGCGCGGCGTCGTGGCGGCGTCGTCGGCCTTGGGGACTGACGGATCATGAGGCCGCAGTCGTGACCATCAAACGCGGCCAACCCTGGGGAGAGCGACGGATCCCTCCGGCCAACCTGCCGGTTGCAACATCTGATCGCCAGGCGGCAAAGTTGTTATCGGAGGGTTGTCAGGAATTTTTGCTGACTGGCGGAGATATGTTTCGCACCCTTGGAGGTGCACCTGCTTCCTCGCTCGATCTCGAGCGCACCGTTGTCACCGTGGACACGATGTTGGTGAGCTATTGCCAAGTTGAGACCGGACTTCGACATCAGTATCCAGTTTTTTCTCACGCGGTCTTTACCGAGAGATGCTGGCCCCGTTGGTTAAGACGTTTTCAACTGTTGATCAATCGTCTACGACCGGCAGATGAAACTTTCATTATGAACACACAATTTCTCGGCTCATGGGATGTCATTCCTCGCGGCCACCCCAATGATGGTCGTCTCGATATTTTGACCGTGCCGGCATCTTTGTCCTGGCGACAACGTTGGCAGTTTCGACGCCGGATCCAAACCGGCACCCATGTGCCACATCCACTTATCGAAGTGCGGCCCATCACTCAAACGTGGTCTGCTGAGGGCTGTGGCACATTGATACTCGATGGACTCAAACGGGGACCGGTCGAGGATCTCACAATCAGCGTTGTCTCAGATTCGGTCACCGTCTGGTTCTGACAGCCACTACGGTGACGAGCATGAGCAACGGACTCCCGAGTACCAAATCTCCAGATGATGGGTCCAAAAGTGAGATTCAACTCGAGATAGATCGACTGGCCGAGCGGCTGGTGGAAGTCAGTCATGCCATTCACGATCATCCGGAACTGAACTACGAAGAGCACTTTGCCCACGACACCCTGGTGCAGGTCGTGAGAGATCTGGCGCCCAATGCCATCGTGACCCCCCAGGCCTATGGCGTTCCCACCGCTTTCGAAGCCACCTTCGGTGACCATGGCCCAGAAGTCTTGGTCCTTCTCGAATACGACGCTCTACCCGGTATCGGGCACGGATGTGGACATAACGTGATCGCCGCAGCTGGACTAGGAGCAGGGCTCGCCGCAGGACGTCTGGCCCAAGAACTTGGTGGTCGACTGCGGATCCTTGGCACTCCTGCCGAAGAAGGGGGCGGGGGCAAAATTGCTATGGCCCGCAACGGAGCTTTCCGCAGCGGTGAGGCCGCTCTCATGATTCACCCAGCTGATGCGGACTTGGCCCGAATGTCGTCAATTGCGGTCCACACTATGGATGTCAGCTACGAAGGTCGAGCCGCTCATGCTGCCGCGGCACCCTGGGAAGGTCGCAACGCTCTTGATGCCGCGGTCCTTGGGTATATGAATGTGGCCGCCCTACGTCAACACATCAAGCCCACCGAGCGAGTGCACGGAATCTTCACCGAAGCAGGGGAGAAGCCCAATATTGTTCCGCGGCGCGCTGGCGCGACTTGGTACGTACGGTCGGCCACCTTGAGTTCACTGCAACCGCTCAAAGACCGGGTGATGGCTTGTTTGGAGGGAGCGGCCCACGCCTGTGGATGCTCGATGACGGCCACCTGGGACGATCATGCTTATGCCGATGTGCGCGATAACACCAACCTGGTGAACTCTTTCGCCGTGAATATGGGTCATCTTGGCCGGACCGTTGAGGACCCCGATGTCATTGGACGGCGGGTCGTGGGATCGACCGATATGGGCAACGTTTCGTACCTCATGCCCTCGATCCACCCCATGATCAAGATTGCTCCTGACGGCGTGCCGATTCATACCGAAGAATTCGCAGCCTGCGCCCGCTCGGCGAGTGCTGATGAGGCAGTTCTCGTGGGGGCCAAGGCCCTCGCCATGACGGTAAGTGACATATGGGCTGACGTCGCATTACGTGATCGAGCACGCCGCGAATTTTCCCTCATTGAGCCCATCGAAGTTTTGTGACATGGTTTTCTCCTCGATTCGAGGATGAGGGCTTGGAGTTCCACGTTCTGCACCGCCTCAGCAACTAGCGTTATCACTCGTGACGGTCTACGCCCCCGAGGAATTCACCGAGGAGGAGGCCGCGATTTTGCGGCGGTATTTCACAAATCTTGACGGTCCCGTTTTTGCCCTGGTCAATCTGCCCGAAGTCTCCAAAGGAGCACTTTTCGCCCGCTACAGCCGTTCTTCGAAAAGTCTCAGACGCCTGTTCTTAGATGAGTTCGTCGGAGATCTAGATATTTCTGGGGATCAGGGTGTGGATGCCACCATCGGTTTGAAGAGAGCCGAAGAACTGTACGAGAGAGTATTTTTCGAATACGGAGACGACTCTGTTGCCCAATTAGGAGGCGTGCATTTGGCCTGCGAACAGGCCTCGAATGTGTTGACCAAAATTCTCGAATGGGGGCGATTAGCGAGTTATCTAGAACAGAGCACTCGATATATCGCCTACGACGCTCGACTCGGTGGTCGCTACCGTTTTTACCGTGACCTTGAGGTTCTTAATTCCAAATTCGGCACTCGATATGTCGGCGATATGGATCGCATGTTCGATACGTA
>JBJOFA010000113.1:0-5258 GCA_046049015.1 Actinomycetota bacterium
ATGAACCGCACCTGGTGGCCTTTGTTGACTTTGGCGGCGGTTACATCCAGACGCGCTCGGTGGTTGTGTATGTCAGCGGTTCTCATCCCGACGTTAATCAAATGGATGAAGGGGACCTCAGATCTGGATCCGGTTCGCTACGCGGGCGCTCGAGTCTTTGATGATTTGTCGTACGGCGCCGGAGTGTGGGCCGGTGTGGTCAAGACCCGACGAGTTGGTCCTTTGCTGCCGTTGATAACGGCTGATCGCTCGCGACAGCTGTCGAAGTAGCCTCGGGCGAGCGACGAGTTATGTCTTGACAGGCCTCGCATACCGACTCAGGGACAATGCCTACCTTCATCAGTAGCCCGAAAATTTTGCATCCGAGGCAGAACCCGACAAAAGCTTCCAAGCTGGCAGCGATGAGCAATCCAATCATGAGCACCACCGAGACCGTTGGTGATCCCAGACCCCAGGCCAATAACGCTCCCAAAGAGAACAACGCTCCAATGAATTGGGCGAACCTCTTTGGAGGACCTGGCACGATGCGTTCTGGTCGACCTAATCGCGGGGTAATCACTCGTGTCGCGAGTTGACCCAGGGGACTCAACGTGGGCCCAGCCAATACTCGGGCCACAAAGCCGTAGGCCAGCGGAATCAAAAGCCACCATTGCCGCCACACCAGAAATACCACGGCTTGGGCCACCACGCCGGTGGCCACCACCCGAGCCGAGATCTCATTAACAGTGGCTGGGAATCCAAAAATGCGCCGAGAAGTCTGTTGAGCCATGAAAACAGCCTACGGGAGAATTCCCGACCAAACAAGTCGCATTTAGCCGCCAGGATCCACCGACTGTCCGGTTGAGCCAAGGAGCAAGACATGAGACTCTGGTCCCCTGGTAGTTGTCGGTATCGTCGGTTCGGTGACCCTGACGCTGACTATTCAAGCTGCGGATTGGAACCGCCATGTCGACAGCACTGCGGCTCAGGTTCAAGGTCTGGTCCCCGTGGTCAAAGGGAACGGATACGGTTTTGGCCGATCCTGGCTCGCTGATAGGGCGGCCACCCTGTCCCCCATCATGGCCGTGGGCTCGATACATGAAGTTCCCGACGTCCCCTCCAATTACACCGCCGTAGTTCTGACACCGGCCCTCTCATTTCCGAACCCGCTTCGTGCCAATGCCATTGTGACCGTGGGTTCGCTGCGACATATTCAGGCCGCGGCGACTGCACCTGGGCCAAAACTCGGTGCTGGTCGCCAGGTTCTGGTCAAAGTTCGGTCCTCAATGCGTCGCTACGGAGTAGACCCCCAAGAAGTTCCCGCACTCATTGCTGCCTGCGACAACGCTGGTTTACACGTTGTTGGCCTGTCCATTCACCCTCCGCTACACGGTTCAAGCTCTGATCACCGCCATGAAGTGGAGATGTTGATCAACGCGACCAAGAAATCGGGAGTGGATTCGACCTTGCCGATTTGGGTGAGTCATCTAGAGATTGACGACTACAACGCATTACGCCAAAACCATTCCGAGCGCACCTGGCATCTGCGGATGGGAACGACTTTATGGCACGGGGATAAATCCATGTTTTCACTGCAGGCCGACGTTCTCGATGTCGTTGAGGTCAATGCTGGATCAGTGGTCGGTTACCGAGGAATACGCCTTGAACTCGACGGCCACTTAGTTCTCGTTGGCTGCGGATCAGCCAACGGCGTCGCGCCACTAGCTGATGGTCGGAGCCCATTTCACTTTCAACGACGGAGGCTTGAACTTATTGAATCTCCGCACATGCACACCTCTATGTGCTTTGTTCCCTCGGGCGATGATCTGCCTTGTGTTGGCGACAACATCGACGTGCAACGTCCCCTTACTCACAGCACCGTAGACGGCATCATCTGGGCTTGAATACCGCGTCTTTCAATCATCTTCCGGCCGGATCGACATCGACTGGTCGACCGCGAAATGTCGGGATTGACGTTGCTCGTGCCATAGCGCTCATCGGTGTCGTGGTCATGAATTACCACGGAATAATGAATTATCCCGTTGAAGGAATCAAGTCATCCGCGCTCATTGATCGCGTCTTTGATATTTCAACTGGGGTTTTAACCACTCGTTTCGCGGCCACCTTTGTAGTCATTGCTGGAATATCAGTGGTCTTTTTAACACGACACTCAGGAAATTCAGATATTGCACCCGTTGATGATCGCGTCCGCCTGGTTCGCCGGGGACTAGTACTTCTGACCGCCGGCTATTTTTTGAACCAGGCCTGGCCTGGAACAATTATCTTTTTTTATGGCGCATACTTCATCTGCGCAGCGGCCCTCATTCGTTTGCGTTCGCGCTCACTTGCCACGGTGATGAGCTTGGTCATCGTCGGCGGAGTCGGCGTAGCCGTATGGAGGCGCATCCGATTCCAGGATGGCCGGTCTACAAGTTGGATGAATCCTTATGAACTTGAATCACTCGGCGACTTTCTATTACGAGTATTCATTGGTTACACCCATCCAGTCCTGCCTTGGCTGGCTTTTTTCTGTTTGGGCATGATGCTTGGACGTTCTTGGGAGACCATCGTCAAGCGTCCTCGCCGCCTGGTACTGAGTGCCTCTTTGGTTGTGGTGTTTTCGTATCTGGTCGCAATAATTGCCGAGAAAGCTCAATGGCGAGGAAACGCTGCGGTTTACGCGCTCTCATCCATGCAGCCCAATGAGCGGGGCTTGCTCTATGTGCTCAGCACCGCCGGTATTGCGGTCCTGGCGATACTCGGCATCAACCAAGTGGCGAGCAAGTACCGCCAATCTCGAGTGATCCAACATCTGCAACGGGCCGGTCAAATGACTCTGACTTTGTACTTCATGCACGTTCTCTTTTATTACGCAGTCGTCAAATGGAGTTCGCTGTACACCAGTACTGGACTGTCGGCGGCGTTGCTACTTGCCAGTTTGTATTGGATCGGGGCTATCGCCGTGGCTTCCTGGTGGCACCACCGGCTAGGTCAAGGACCCACCGAACGTATCTATCGTTGGCTGGGCGGATGATCTGAATTCGGCGATCGTAAGCCAGCGATTGCGCTCAAGTAACCCGGTTTAGTTGGCGCCATCCCACAGCCGCTGCACCTATTAATGGACTCTGGTCGCCAAGACGCGCTGGAACAATTCGAGCACCCCGTGAATACGGCAAACGGCAATGGTGGTCCAGTGTCAGCTGCGCGGCATGGAAGAAAGTTGGGCCATATCCAAGGGCCACTGATCCACCAACTACTGCCAGTCGAAGATCGAAAAAGTTGCACATACTGGAAACTGCTAGCCCCACCATGTGTCCCGTCCTCTGCATGATGGCATAGGAAGGCTCTGATGCCGAGCGTCCCGAGATAGCAGCGATGGCCGTACCTGAGGCTTCTGCTTCGAGACAGCCTCGTGCTCCGCATCCACACCGATTTCCTTTCGGGTGCACGATGACATGCCCAATATGGCCGGCGTTACCCGAGACCCCGTCCAATAATTGTCCATCGAGCACGATGCCTCCGCCAACACCAGTGCTCACAACCATGCCGATGAAATTACTTTCACCGCGCGCCGCTCCTAACCAGCCTTCAGCAAGAGCGAAAGCTTTGGCATCCAAATCCCCATAGACGGGAACATCAACAACTTCGGCGACCTTGGATCGTAAAGGGAATCCTCTCCACGCGGGAATGTTGATAGGAGAAATGGTTTCACAATTCGTTTCAATCGGGCCAGCAGAGCCGATGCCGGCCACCACCAGACGACCGCGATGACGTTCAACTGCCCGGTCTTTTTGCCGCAGGATCATCTGCTTCAAACTTTCGAAAAGATCGGCGGCATTTTTATCAGCATCAGTACGAACTATTTCGCGATCAATCAACTCACCGCGACGAGTCACCAGACCGACGGCCATTTTCGTGCCACCAATGTCAATGGCTAATGCCAGGTCACGCGACTCAGTTGGTGCGGCATCGTTTTCGGTCATTTGAAAAGGGGCCGACCTATTTCAGTCGGCGACGCGGCGGGCGTCTTCGATCAGATTGATTTGATACAGCACTTCATCAAGGGCATCAGCGGCGCTGATAGTTGAAAAGCGCGGGGGATTATCGGGAGTACAACAAGCCGGTACTGGAGCAAGCATGGTCCAAGGTCGAGGATGACAGAACTGAACCACGCTGTAACGCTCATCTTCGAAACCTGGTGAGGCAATGACCCGATGCCAGCCCACTGGCAAGACACCGTTGGTAAGACGCTCGAGCATAATTCCAGTGTTGATGATGACTTTTCCATCGGGTGGAACCGCATCTACCCAAGTGCCATCAACTTCCACCTGTAATCCTGGTGCGGTAGCCCTTGGCAGAGCGGTGATGAGATTGATATCTCCGTGGGCCCCAGCCCAAATATGTCCACCTTGTGGAGCATCTTTCATGGATGGATAACGAATGGCCCGCGTCAGAGTGGGACCGTCAGTCACCATGTCGTCGAAAAACGTCTCATGACATCCGATGCCCAGTGCAATGACTCGTAAAAAACGTCGTTGCAAGTCGGCAATTGCATCATGGAACTCATAAAGAACCTTGGTGATGCCGGGCACCACCGCATCGGGAAGCAACTGCTCGGGATACGAGCTCGGAAATCGTCGACGCAATGGATGGCCGGCCGGAATTGGAGAGGACCAGTTCACCATTTCTTTCCAGTCAGGTCGGTCGCTACTGGCGGCGGTCTCCACCAAAAGTCCGGTATAGCCGGTTTGGCCGTGAGCCCCCGGAGCAACGAATCGCTGTTTGGTCTCCTGGTCTAGGGAGAAAAATTCAGCCAACATGCCATAGGCCGTATCCAGTAGGTCTTCGGACAAGTCACTGCTGGTGTAGACGAATCCTGTCGCCAAACTCCGTCGCACGCCATCGACTACGGCGCTTCTTATCTTCTGGTCGCCCTTTTCAAAGGCCAAAAGGTCGACATCCAGGATTGCATCAGCCATACCCGAAACGCTAACGCCTCAAATCCCCGACCGCGATTCAAGTCAAGGCTTGCTGGAGATCGAACCACAGGTCGTTGACCTCTTCGATTCCTACACTCATTCTGATGAGCCCTGGATCAACCTGGGCGTCGCCGGGGTACTTTTGCCGACGTTCAAGGGTGGTCTCCACTCCCCCAAGACTTGTCGCCGGGACTAAGAGACGTACTTTGCCGCACACATCATCGGCTTTGCCCGCTCCACCACGCACGATGAAACTCACCATCGGGCCAACATGGCGGACCCAGGTAACTGCCTCGTGCT
>JBJOFA010000114.1:0-5257 GCA_046049015.1 Actinomycetota bacterium
CCCCCGGACGCTGCAACAAGCACGACCTACCCATGGTCCTTATTCGATCCGGGTTCTGATCTTCCTGAAGACATTGCCGCTTTGACAACCACTGTTCCTCGCGGACAAGTTGATCCCACTTGGCCTGTGCCCACAATTGACCCTTTGATGTATTCAGTGGTGCCTTGCCCGGCATAGCACGTACAGTCAAGTTATGAATGTGACGGCGTTGCTCGCGCTCCAACGACTTGACACCGCCTTGGATCAAGCCAAAGTAGCCTTGGAAAGACTTCCTGAACGCCAACGTCACTCCGAGGCGGTGAACACTCTGGTCCATTTGCGAGCACAGCGTGATGACATTCGGCGTCAACAAATCACTCAAGAGTCCGAATTGGCTGCGATTGAAGCGGCTTCGGCAGAAATCGATGCGCATCGAGTTCGCCTTGAAAAGCAAATGAAGACGATCATCGCCCCCCGTGAAGCCGAAGCGTTACAACACGAGTTAGAAACACTGGCCATACAACGGAGCGAACTGGATGACCGTGGTCTTTTACTTTTGGAGTCAAGTAGTGAGGCCGATCGCGATATCCAGCGTTTAGCCGGTGAAGAAGATGAAGCGGTGAGTGCCGAGGAAAAATGCCGTGGCGACCTCGAGGTGGCAGTGGCTTCCACTGAGGCAGCGATCATCGATCTTCAACAACAGCGCGCCGGTCTTGCGGCATCGCTAGATGTCGCCGATGTCGCAAATTATGAAGCTCTGCGTCGAGGTCATGGCGGGGTAGTCATCACGACCATTGAACATGGGATGTGCGGAGGCTGTCACATGGAACTTTCCGTCGCTGAACTCGACGCCATGAAGCGGCGACCAGTAGACGACATCGTTGAATGCCCAAACTGCAACCGCTTGATTGCACGCTGACATGGTTCTCTGGTTCATTGGGACCGCGGTCCTCAGTATTTGGTACGTGTTTCGTGATCCGGCTTTTGATTACCGCTTTTTGATACTGGGAGCCCTCCTTCCCGATCTGGTTGACGGCATCTGGGGTGGTGCTCGTGGTCTGCACTCGGTCACTATGAGCGTGGTGGTCTTGATTGCGGTGATGTTGCTAACTATTGGGCATCGTGTTCGTCGAAAGATGCTGCTGGGAATCCCCATTGGAATGTTTCTGCATCTGATCTACGATGGAGCTTTTGCGAATACTTCGGTTTTCTGGTGGCCATTCACCGGGCTCTCTTTTGATGGAAGTGAACTTCCGGTCGTGGAAAGGGGCTGGAACAATGTGTTTTTTGAAATCATTGGATTGGGTCTGTGTATATTCATCTGGCGGCACTTCACCTTGGGGCAACCGACATCTCGCCGTGAATTCATCAAAACCGGCCGATTAGGTTCTTGATCATGGGCTCGTTGATTATTGTGCGCCACGGTCGCACTGCGTATAACGCTCAAGGTCTCCTACAAGGGCGAGTTGACAACCCACTTGATGGTGTCGGTGAAGACCAAGCCCTGATGGTTGGAGAATATTTGGTGCCACATGTAAACGAAGAGACATTGATTATCAGCAGTCCGCTACTACGTGCCCGTTCAACAGCTCAAGCAATCGCAAATCGCACGGGTCTCTCAGTGGCTATCGATGAACGTTGGACCGAACTGGCTTACGGGATCTATGAAGGTGTACCTCAAGGAGACGTTCCAGCCGAGGTATGGGCCAAATGGCGAAGTGATCCTCATTTCGCTCCCGAATCCGGAGAGACCTTGGCTCAGGTACAAGAACGAGTGGTCAGAGCCTGTGATGAACTCCTTCAATCGCTGGCGGGGAAAACCGCGGTCATTGTGTCCCATGTATCGCCCATCAAATCAGCGGTGGCCTGGGCTCTGGGAGTTGATGTTGGGGTGGGTTGGCGGACGCAACTCGATACCGCTTCGATATCGCGCATCACATTGACACCCCGCGGACCAGTCTTGCGATCCTTCAACGAATTGGCGACACCATTGCGATGAGGAGGCCACATGGCAAGGAGGAGGGCCGCGGGGGCTTGGTTGACTAGCCTTGGGTTCGTCGGGTCATCCCGACCCGAGGACTGGGCTGAGCCCAAAACTCGGTCAAGCCGTTCATCCTCAATGGAGAAAAGGAATTCTCATGCCTGAAGCAGTCATTGTCGCCACTGCCCGCAGCCCGATTGGTCGGGCCCACAAAGGTTCGCTCATCAGTTTGCGAACCGATGACATGGCCGCCCAGATCGTACGAGCCCTCATGGCCAAGGTGCCTCAGGTCAAAGGTTCAGATATTGAAGACCTCATCATGGGTGTGGGGCAGCCGGCCGGCGAAGCCGGATTCAACCTGGGTCGAATTACGGCCTTGCTGGCTGGCATTCCAGAAGCGCCAGGCGTGGTGGTGAACCGGTATTGCTCCTCGAGTCTGCAGACCATTCGCATGGCGGCCCACGCCATCAAAGCCGGCGAGGGAGATTGCTTCATTGCCGCTGGTGTAGAGACTGTGAGTCGCTACGGCTCGGGCGCCTCTGACACCGCCCCAAACGCCATCTTTGGTCAGCCCGGCGAACGCACCAAAGTGCGCTCTGCTGGTGGCCAGCCCGTCTGGACCCCGCCAAGCGGTTTGTCAGATGCGTACATCGCCATGGGTCAGACTGCTGAGAACGTACGCGAGGTCGAGGGAGTGACCCGCGAAGAAATGGATGCCTTCGCCAAGCGCAGTCAGGATTTGGCCAGTGCTAATGTGGCCAATGGCTTTTTTGATGCTGAGATCACCCCGTTGACTTTGCCCGATGGCACCGTGATTTCTAAGGATGACTGCCCTCGAGAGGGAACCACCCTTGAAGGTCTGGCGGGGTTGAAGCCCGCCTTTCGACCCGATGGTCAAATCACCGCCGGTAACGCCTGCCCCTTGAATGACGGTGCAGCCGCAGTGATGGTCATGAGCGATACCAAGGCCAAGCAGTTGGGGATCACTCCTTTGGCTCGCGTGGTTTCCAGCGGTGTGTCAGCGCTCGATCCCGAAATCATGGGACTGGGTCCGATTGAAGCCAGTCGTCAGGCACTCAAGCGGGCTGGGATGACCATTGATCAGGTGGACCTCGTCGAGATCAACGAAGCCTTTGCCGCCCAGGTCATTCCTTCGGCGAAGCACCTTGGAATCGAATGGGACAAGTTGAACATTCACGGTGGAGCGATTGCTCTCGGACATCCCTTTGGTATGACTGGCGCTCGCATCATGACCACACTCATCCATGGTTTGCAGGAGACCAATAAGACGGTGGGCTTGGAAACCATGTGTGTTGGTGGTGGCCAAGGTTTGGCGATGATTATTGAACGTCTCAGCTGACGCTGAAGGGATTATCGAACGTCTCAGCTGACGCTGAGATTTGATTCTTGGGAATTTGCACCGGCTATCAATGGTCGGGCCAAAATGCGTGCCGTGGTCCCAAGGGCCAAGACACAGATGCCGGCAATGGTGAACAACGTCGGGGCTGATAATTGTCCGTAACCCCACGTGGCGAGGATGGCCACGGTGGCCGCCACCAGTTGATTACAAGCCCCAGCGAGGCCCTGGGCCGCACTGGCGTAACCGACCGGCGCGCCCCGCGCTAGGAGGCCTTGTGCTGCTGGAGCACCAGCCGCCTGAGCACAGGATTCCACGATGCCCAGCAAGATGGGAATCAATGGCACGGCAAACCATCCATAGAGAGCGGTCAGGGGAGCGACGAAGATCACTGCGGTGAAAGCCACCGGTATTTGTCCGCGTCGATCGGCGAGGCGTCCGCCGAAACGAGAGAGCAACACAAACGGAATGGCGTACGCCGCCAAACTCAAGCCAACCACGGCATCGCTGGCTCCGAGATCGGTGAGAAACCGATCCCAGAGGCTGTCATAGAGACCCACCGGAAGCGCAAGAGAAATCAAGAACAAGGTTGGCACGAGAACTGATCGCTGGCGTAGGAGGACAAAGGAAAGCCGTTGACTGTTATTGGACCTGACGAGTTTTGGTAAGCGCTGGGTACTGACGATGATGAGCGCAACCATTGCTGATACCGAAAACAAGATGAAGGGCCAACGTAAGCCAAGGGGTCCAACCAAGAGGCCGCCAATAACGGGACCAGTCACAAATCCGGCCAGTTCAATTCCACCGAGTGCGCCAAGGCGTTCGGATACTCCTTCGCGATCGAGCGACGCCATTAGGGCTCGAGCTGGCGGTAGGAAACATCCTGCCGCAGACCCAGCAAAGGCTCGGGCTAAGACAAAAACCCACAAGGATGATCCAGAAGCAAAGACGGCATTACCGATGATGGCAAGCACCGTACCGATGATGAGGAGATGGCGGGCGTAGCCACGATCAGCAAGTGGCGCGATAACGATCTGCATCACGAACGAAGCGAGAAATCCGGCAGCAGCAATGAATCCAAGTCCGGCATCGCTGAATCCGTATTCATCTTGCAAATTGCCCATCAAGGCAAAGACCACGCTATTGCTGGCGGCCAATGTGAAAGCCGCCCCCAATAAAACGCGCTCGGTGGACTTCATCGAGGACATCACCTCAGCCTGTCACGAACGCTGAGTGGAAGCGGTGATGACTGCGTCGCTCAATTTTGACCAAGCGGCAACTGCTTCGCGAGGCCATTGATCAAAATCTTTGTTTGTCAAAGCGACGAGCGCAAAATCAAATTGGCGGTCGATCCACATCATGGTGCCCGATCCACCGAAGTGGCCAACAGCATCAGCAGAGTTCAGCGATCCCATCCAGTGCGGTGATTTATCGCCGTGAACCTCGAAGCCAAGTCCCCAGGGGTTAGGGGAGAAGGAGCCGATGCCCGGAACCAGTCCGGCAAGAGTTGGGAATTGAATAGACAACGCGTCATTGGCAGTTTCATTCGAGATCAAAGTGGGGCGAAGAACTTCATGGGCAAACAGCAACATGTCATTGAGTGTGCTGTGAACGCTGTGAGCTGCCGACCCGTTGAGGACAGACTGAGTCATAGAGAGCGGAGCAAAAACTGCCTCGTCGAGATAAGTGGCAAAAGGGATTCCCGTTTGACTGACGACGTAATCAGCGGCCCGCTCGATTCCAGTATTGGAATAGATGCGGCGACGTTCCGGTGGTGTGATCGGTTCAATCGAATCGAATCCGTACCCGGCGGCGTGGGCGAGACAATGGCGCAAGGTTGCTCCGGAATCAGAAATTGGATCATCAAGTTTGACTGAGCCTTCCTCGACAGCAATCAAACAGGCCCAGGCGGCGAGAGGCTTGGACAGTGAAGCGAGACG
>JBJOFA010000115.1:0-5209 GCA_046049015.1 Actinomycetota bacterium
AACTCAGCCATGTGCTTCTCTCTTCGTTGTCACCGACTCTTAGAGTCGGCTTTTCACATTCTCGACGCGGGTACGGATACTTCCATCAATCACGGTGTCGCCCACCGTGGCCACGATGCCACCAAGCACCGAGGGGTCGACGACGACTTTCAGATTCACCTGTTTGCCCGTGGCATTCACCAGAGCGGCAGTCAGACGGGCTTGCTGATCGGCAGTGAGGGGGATCGCAGTGCGAACTTCAGCCACTTCCAATTGCTTGGCACTAGATGCCCGCTGAACCAACCGATCAATGATTGCTGGGAGGTCACGTCCTCGTCCACCGGCAATGACCATGGAGACCAACTGGACGGTGGTCGAGGTGACCTTTCCACCAAGCAGGTCTTCGACGATGCCTTCGCGACGAGCAACTGGAATCTTTTCGTCAGTCAAGGCGTTGCGCAAAGCATCACTTGACTCAAGTGTTCGAGCCAGTCGGAACAGTTCGTCTTCAACCTCATCCAACGTCGACTCGGCACGGGCGATCTCGAAAAGTGCTCGCGCATATCCTTCAATACGACTATCGCTCATCGTCCTGCACCCACTTTTGCAATGAAATTCTCGATCAAAGCCTGCTGCGTCTGCTCGTCAAGAATCGATGGCAGAACTGCATCCACAGCCAATGCTGAGACTCGACCCATCTCAGCGCGAAGCTCATCACTGCCTCGAGCTGCCGCCGTTGCCACATCGGCAACTGCCCGCGCTTCAAGTTCAGCGATTTCTGCAGTAATACGAGACCGACCATCGGCCAACATCGCATCGGCTTGGGCTTTGGCTTCATTCAAGAGCCGATTCCGCTCGGCCTCGATATCACCAAGGGCCTGACGAATTGATGCGGCATCCTTTTGCGCCGAGGACAAGTCCGCGGCTGAGGCATCGAGTTCCTTTTGAATCCGTTCGGTGCGAGCCGCCAACGACTTTTTGAACATGGGCAGGGCGAATTTCGCCAATGCACCGATGACCAAAACCGACGCAATGCCGCCGTAGATGATTTCTGCAGTCTCAGGCAGTAACCAGTGATGGGTTTCAGCCGGGTCAGCAGCCAGGATCGAAGTCAACATGGACATCAGCGCACCCCCGCACTCATCGCATCAGATACGGCCCGGGAGACTTGAGCTGTATCAGGCTTTTTGCCAGTCGCTGCTTCCACCGCACTGACCACCACTTCAGCAACCGCAGTCTCGATTTGGGAACGAGCAGCAGTTCGAGCGGCATCTGCTTGGGCAGCGGCAGCTTCACGTTGAGCTGCAATTCGGCCGTTGGCCGCAGTTATCTGAGATTGACGCTCTGATTCCAATGTGGCGCGAGCCGACTCTATGACCTTGGCTGCTTCGGCTTTAGCGGCAACAACGGCTGCTTCGTACTGGGCAACCTCTGAACGTGCCTCCATTCGAGTGGAGTCCGCCGTCTCATGACCGGAACGAATGGATTCGTAACGAGCGTCCATTCCCTTTTTCAAACGAGGGAAGAGGAACAGCCGCATAGCTAGCGCAAAAACGATAAATGCGCTAGCACCCCACACGATCTCCTTAACTTCAGGAATGATCGGGCTGGGTCCAGGACCACACTCGGTTGGGTTGGATTCCTCCGGGGGGTAAGAGCATTCTTCGAGATTGACTTCGCCGCCTTTTTCTGCGGTGACGAAACGAACCTGAAGAGCTTCACCCGAGCGGATGACGACTGCTGTCAGCACGTCAACTCCTTGTCGGTAGTGAGTCGGTTAGATGGTGGTTTGCCGTGGATAATCAGAGTCCGATGAGGATGAAGACCACGAAGCCGATGAGGGCCAGGGCTTCGGTGAAAGCGATACCGAGGAACATGGTCGTACGGACCATTCCAGCGGCCTCGGGCTGGCGAGCCATCGCTTCGACTGACTTTCCAACCAGGTATCCGATTCCGATACCAGGTCCGATTGCAGCCAGGCCGTAGGCGAAACCGGCAGAGCCGGCAGCCGAAGCGGCCTTCGCTTCATCACCTGTCAGAGCAGCAAGTGCAGCAAGTGCTTCCATTTTTTGGTCTCCTGTGTGTGTTTGTTAGAGAAATGTTGAGGTTAGAAAGTTGTATTCGATAATCGGGCGAGCAAATGGTCAGTGTTCGGGGTGGGCGGCGCCACCGATATAGACGGCGGTCAAAATTGTAAAAATGTAGGCCTGCAGGAAGGCCACCAGCACTTCGAAAGCCGTCAGGAAGATCAACATAAATAATGGAAGCACGCCCACTGGTATGAGCGCCGGGTTGCCTTTGGCCTGAAAGAGCGCTTCGGATAACAGGGCGAAGGTCACCAGCAGGATGTGTCCAGCCAGCATGTTGGCGAAGAGTCGCACGGTCAAAGAGAACGGCCGGACCAAGAACGTTGAAATGAACTCAATCGGGGTCACCAAAATGTACAAAGGCTTTGGAACTCCTGGCGGGAAGAGCGAACTCTTCAGGTAACCGATGCCTTGGTGTTTGAACCCCGTGCCGATGAACACGACCCACACGAGAAGTGAGAGGAACATGGGTAAGGCCATACGGGCGGTCGCGGGCATCTGCAGGAAAGGAATAATTCCCGGAACGTTGCAGAGGTAGATAAATGTGAAGAGGCTGAGAAGAAAGGGAGTCCAGCCGAGACCATCGCGACCCATGGTCTGCATGACGATGCCGTTTTCGATGAACTCAACGATCGACTCAGCGAAGTTACGAATGCCCTTCGGAGCCGACTTGGCATCTTTGCTGCCGGCCAAGAGGAACACAATGATGCCGATGAGTGCAGCGGCTACAGCAATAAGTGCGATCTTGTTGAACGTTGGAAAGAGATCTTTCCAACGAAGAATTTCATTGATCGGCGGAAACTCGAGTGCGATCACATTGATTCCTTTGTGCAAGCGAATAGGGGCAGGCTAATTAAAATACTGAAAACTATTTACGGGGCTTCAACCCCGGAAATGCGAGAGATGCAGCCACGTAGCGCATCTCCCACACAAGGAGTCCTAGATGAGTAACGATAATGGTCAATCCGAGGGCCGTAAGTGAAATCCAAGAGGCGTCCCGGACAAGAATCACAGCAAGAAAAATCAGTCCCAGCCGGATGATGTAGCCGAAAAGTACGGCACCCATCATCAAACCGAGTGAGATTTTGGCAGTCACCGCCACCAAAGACGCTGCGAAGAGGAAATTGATGAGCACTAAGGCGATTGCATAGAGGGCGCTGAGTGCCCCATCGAGACCAGAAAAGACTGCGCACACCGCGATAATGATCGGCGCAACCATCGCTCCCCGCCGCAAAATGTCGAGCGAAACCGTTATCTCTGGTGCTTCGCCATCTAGCCGGGACACCATGGGAAGGGCAGCTTCGCGGGGATCCATGGTGCTCGTCACCCTAAGTCACCTACTGCGGGCGGGACAATCTCGGTCTGGTGCTTTTGACCACCGACCGCCCGATTACGGCGTTCCTCTTCCAAAGTGCGCATTCGAGCGTCATAGGTGAACCACATCCGAGCAGATTGACCGATCATGGCAAAGACCACCAAGACCACCATGAACAGCGGACTTGTACCTAGGGCCCGATCGGCCAACCATCCCAAGCCGAGGAAGACAACCACCGTTAGGGCCATCTCCATGCCCTGCCCGAGACCGGAATCAACACTTCCTGATTGATCGCTGGGCCGGTTAACCCGGACTAGCGACTTTGTCACGCGCTGCGACAAATGCGAACGGGGCACCAGGTCGGCAGAGGGCTGGGGATCAGTCATCACAGTAAGAGTGTTGTTTTCCAAACATTGCAAGGCGATTTGACACCAGTTGAGCGCTCTGCGGGGGTGGGATTGACGGTGGCCACAAGGAAAATACGATCTTCGTGAAACCGATCACATGCTAGTCGCGCCCTCCGGGCCGGGGCAATTTGGTGGTTTCATCAGATGTCACATCACCAGACGAGACATCGCCAGACGAGATATCGCCGGTCGCAACTTTACGCAGTGCCGGTTCACGTCGCTGCCGACGTACCTCAGGATGCAACACGGTGTACAAACTCAGAGCGATGGCAGCTGTTCCAAAGGGGACGAGTGCCGTTCGGGCTTCGGTGAAGATCGGATACAAGACGAACCCACTCAAAATTGCGGTCCATAACCAGAGAATCAACACGCTGCGTCTCTGTCCGTGTCCGAGATCCATCAGTCGGTGATGGAGGTGTCCCTTGTCAGCAGTTGCCACCCCCTGACGTCGAGCAGCCCGGCGAATAATGGCAAAGAGAGTGTCCAGGATTGGAACGCCCAAAATAAACAGCGGGATGAAGAGAGGAGCCAGGAAAAAGTAGGTCTGGCCCGGGGTGTAGGTCTCAGTATTGGGATCAGCTCGACCACCAACCACACTCGTCGAAACCGCCATGAGCAACCCCAAGAACAACGCCCCGCTATCCCCCATGAAAATACGCGCCGGATTGAAGTTGTGGGGCAAGAACCCCAGGCACACACCGCAGGCAATAATGGCAATAAGCGGCCCCACATTGGGCTGGGCCAAAACTCCGAGATCATCAAGTCGTCGGCTGTACAAAAAGAATGAGGCTGCCGCTATGGCCACAATTCCCGCCGCCAACCCGTCCAGACCGTCAATCAGATTCACCGCCTGGCTCATTCCAAGAACCCACAAAATGGTGATGATGGGAATCCATTCATCTGACAGAACGAATACGTCGAGGAATGGCACGCGGAAATAAAACATCGTGGCGCCGAACCAAACCAGAACTAGTCCGGCAAGTACCGCCCCGGTGACCTTGGCCGGACTTGATATCTCGCGAAAGTCATCCAATAGCCCGGTGCCAAAGATGATCAAGGCCGCCAGTAAAACCCCCAAGGGTTCTGAGTTGTTGTCAAAGACCAGTGAGAAACGGTCCATCTGCCAGGCCAGACCAAGCGCCACGGCGAAACCAATGAACATGGCGATTCCGCCAACGTCGGGAGTTGCTACCTGATGGACTCTTCGATCGTCTGGTTCAACAACCCAACCCCGTCGATGAGATATTCGAATGACCACCGAGGTGGCCAAAAACGTCACAACCGAGGCCACCAGACCGATGAATAGATATCCGGCGGTGTTCGGCACACCGCGAGACTAGGCCCAATGTTCAGAGCCCGGAAGGGTATGCCGGGAAGGCCCCGCAGAGCTCTGCTACTTCGGCCCGCACCGTGGCAATTTC
>JBJOFA010000116.1:0-5176 GCA_046049015.1 Actinomycetota bacterium
GGATCAATCAGATCTCGAACCGGCACGCTGTTAGACATATCGTCAGGATACGAGCAGGATCACCGCAACGTCTTGTCCAATGGCTACTCCGTCTCCATCAGGCAGGACTGCCAGACCATTAGCCAAACTGGAAGCCGCCAATTGATGGCTTCCTTGGGCCCGCACACTCGATACATGCAACCGACCATCGGCAGAGAAATGGCCCACCACCCGCTGATAATGAACTTTGCCGTCCTGGGAACGATTCAACGGCGTATCAGCCACTGCCGAAATCGTGGCCCGAAACCAATTCGTGGTCGGATGACCGGCCATTTTACGCAAAGCAGGCCGAGCCAGTAATTCAAAACTGACCATTGAACTCACCGGGTTACCTGGAAGTCCGAAAATGGGAACGGGAGAACCATCAACTCGCTGAAGTTCACCAAAGGCAAAAGGCTTGGCGGGTTTGATAGCGATTT
Source organism: Actinomycetota bacterium (assembly GCA_046049015.1). Taxonomy (GTDB): domain Bacteria; phylum Actinomycetota; class Acidimicrobiia; order Acidimicrobiales; family Ilumatobacteraceae; genus Casp-actino8. Next base: position 459 of record JBJOFA010000116.1, read on the forward strand.
GCATCCAGTGCATGTGGGCAATACGCGATAACACCGCTTTCACTACGTCGTAGTCACCCATGCTGACGCCACCACTGGTGATGACGGCATCGCAATCTTCCACTGCCCGGCGCAAAGTTTTCTCCAAGAGGGCCTCGTCATCGCGCACTATGCCGTAATCAACGGCCACCGCTCCGGTCTGTTCCACGAGACCAAACAACATGATGCGATTGCTCTCACGAATCTGACCTGGTCGAAGTGGCGATCCATCATCGATCAACTCATCTCCAGTGGAGAGCACCCCAACACGCAAGCGGGGATAGACCTCGGGCTGTAAACAATTGACCCCCGCCAGCACTCCAGCAACGACTGGCGAAATAACTGTGCCGGCGTCAAACACCACATCCCCGCGCCGAACATCATCACCAGCGCTGCGTACTGCACCGCCCACTTTGACCGATGCTGAGATTCGCACCCGCTGTTCGCCCGCATAGTTGTTCCGATCACCAATGATTTCGGTGTCCTCCACCATGACTACCGCATCGGCTCCTGGTGGTATTGGCGCTCCGGTCATGATGCGCCAAGCCTGTCCTGCAACTATTTCCAAACCTGGACCAGCTCCAGCCGCTGTTTCTCCGACCACCACTAATTCCACAGGAGCGGTCGAACTCGCTCGGGCTACATCAGCGGCTCGAACTGCGTATCCATCCACTGCCGAGTTGGCAAAGGGAGGAACATCTTCGCTGGCTATTACGGATCGGGCGCATACCGTTCCCCATGCATCGCGTAGTGGAACAGGTCGAGCAGCGGTGACTGCACATCGCGACAAAACCAACTCTTGGGCTTCACTCATTGGGATCAGGGCCACGGCCTCCACGGTACCGGGCCAACATCACAGTCAGCGGAGGCAAATCCTCTGGCACACTTCTGGGGTGAGCAACGATCACCACAATTCTGCTGATGCCTTGGGGCATTTACCCCTTGAGGGATTGGCCGCCTCGTGGGTGTCCGTGGCTGAATATCCCGAGCAAATATCCGAGCAGTTGCTGGTGCATTTTGAAAACGAAGCTTGGACTATAGAAGGCATAGTCACCACGACCTCGTCATCATCTGAGACGGCCCATAATTCTGAGACGACTCATTATGTCTTGCGCCTGAGCGCCACCTGGCATGTTCAACAGATGCTTCTTTTCCGAGACCTCGACGAACCTGACTTGTGGTTGGCCACCGACGGTCGCGGCGTGTGGGGTGAAGTGAACGGTGTTCAGCGGCGCGAACTTGGCGGCTGCGATGACATCGACATTCGAACCTCAGCTATCACCCGGTCCCTTGCTCTGCGTCGGCTTGATTTGCCGGTCGGAGCATCCACCGATGTGCACTCCATCGTTGTTGACCCCGAATCACTGGCCATCACGAGGGCCCGTTTGAATTACACCCGACTCGGCTCTCGACTGTGGTCGGTTCATCGTGATGATGAACTTCCTAGTCACGAGTTCTCCGTAGACAACTACGGACTCCCCCTCGACATTCCTGGCTACTACCGTCGCCTATCTTGACCCGGACTTTTCAATGTTTGCGTCCCGGCGGCCAAATCATTGCGAATCCAATCCCGGAGTTGCTCACCGAAATCAGGATGATTGAAGCCCACGGCGATGACGGCCTCCACCCAGCCGCGCGGATTACCCACATCCCAACGGCCAATTTCCGAAATCAATCCAAAAAGAGGCTGTCTCGTCGCTTGAACGTTCAAAGCATCAGTGAGTTGTATCTCACCCGACGCACTGGGCGGCAAAGCATCCAACACATCGAAAATGTCCGGAGTCAAGACGTAGCGGCCGATGATGGCTAGATCACTGGGAGCTTCATCTGTGTTCGGCTTTTCCACGATGTCGGCAATAGGCACCGACACTGCTCCATTTCGAGATTGGCGATCTCCTACCAAAGAGACAATGCCGTAACGCGACAACTCGTGGCGTTCCATGGACTTCAAGGCCACCACACCAGTTGAAGTCTCAGCATGCACATCGGCCATCGAGATAAGTAGCGACGAATCCTCCATCAATTCATCCGGCAACAACACAAAGAATGGCTCATCTCCCACGGCTAAGCGCGCACAACCCACCGCGTGACCCAAACCTCGGGGCTCGTCTTGGTAGACGAAAGAAACCCGTACATCGCGACCGATCCGACGCAGTTCATCGGCCAAAGCACTTCGACCTTGGACGTCGAGTGCTTTTTCCACTTGGGCTGATGATGAGAAATACTCCTCGATGGCCGGTTTGGCCCGACTGGTGACCATGACCAAGTGATCTACTCCCGCCCCGAGAGCTTCTTCAACGATGAACTGCAGTGCCGGCCGTTCCAAGATTGGCAGCAGTTCCTTAGGTACCGCTTTGGTCGCCGGGAGCATGCGCGTTCCCTGACCCGCCGCCGGCACCACGGCGGTACGAATCCGTGGGGTGATCGCCATAGTCCGACTCTAGACTTCGACTTCCGGAGAACCCTCTTATGCCCACGTACGTTTACAAATTTGTCGATACTGGTGAAACCATTGAAGTGCAGCAAGCCTTCAGCGATGATGCCTTCACCGAATACCCTCACCCCAGCGACGGCAAAGTTCGTCCGGTCAAGAAGGTTTTCTTGCCCGTAGGCATCACCTTCAAAGGCGGCGGCTTCTACAAGACCGATAGTCGAGGTGGCTCGGCAACCTCGTCAGCATCAACGACCGCCTCGGAATCCAGTTCGTCATCAGACTCTTCTAGTGGTTCCTCAACGGGGACTTCTCCGTCGAGCACAACACCGGCTAGCTCGCCGTCTAGCACCCCGGCAAGTTCCCCAGCACCTTGATGTCACTGGTTACGTGCGCCAACCACTGGCCACGATCACCAGAATCGAGCATCCCAGAACAATTCGGTAGCCCACAAAGACGTTGAACGTTGAGGTTCGGATCAGGCGGAGTAATCCGGCTACGGCCAACCAGCCGGCGACACCGGAAGTAATAATCCCAACAATCATGGGAATCAGGAGTCCGTCAGGAAATCCGTCGCTAATTAACCCGCTTACTTTGACCGCGGCTGCTCCCGCAGTGATGGGCACACTCAAAAGAAACGAAAAACGAGCGGCCGACCACCGGTCGAGCCCCAAAAATCGTCCCGCCGAAATAGTGATCCCCGAGCGCGAGGTTCCGGGATTGAGAGCTAAGACCTGAGCCAAACCAATCACTCCGGCTTCTCGCCAAGTCATCGACTCCAGCGGTTTCTCACCACGATTGCGATCGGCAAAGGCCAGCACCACTCCGAAAAGAATCAGAGAAACAGCGATAATTGTTGGTGTCCCCAAGGTCTCATCGATCCAATTTTCAAAGATCGCCCCCGCCAGCGCGGCTGGCACACTGGCGCCCACCAAGTACCAAGCCACACGGCCTTCAACGCTCTCTGGTCGTACGCGGTGCGTGAGATATTTTCTCCCATCTCGCAGACCGCATCGGGCATAGGTCAACAAGTCCCGACGGAAATAACCCAATACTGCGGCCAAGGTTCCCAAATGCAAAGCCACATCAAAGGCCTTTTTTACGGATGGATCGTTGAAATCATTCCAATCAAAAAGCCAGGGCACAATTAAGAGGTGGCCGCTCGAAGAGATCGGAAGGAATTCGGTTAATCCCTGAACAATGCCCAGGACAATCGCATGCAGAAGGGGCACGTGCTGCCGCTCAGGCTCCGCTCATGGTGACATCGTGAATCACCAATGAGACTCCCGTGGCCCGCATGGGCAACCATTCGAGATCTCCGCCCACTTCGGCGATGTCCAGCAGCATGCGTTGCAGAGTTGAAGCAATGGTGAACTCGCGCACTGGCGCTCCGAGGGTTCCATTCTTGATCAGGATTCCTGCGGCACCCGTAGAGAAATCACCTGACACCGAGTTCACTCCCGAGTGCAGTCCCTGTACCTGTTGGATCAAAATTCCGTCATCTACATTGGCGATTAGTTCCGCTTGGCTACGTTGCCCGGGCACGATCTGCAAGGCCAAACATCCCGAACTGGGAGATCCCCCATATCCGCCCCGAACACCGTTACCCGTGGGGGTCATTCCCATTCGCCGCGCCGAATACGACGATTGGACGAACATCTTCAAGGTGCCGTCTTCGATCAGAACGTTACGTCGTGCTGCCAAACCTTCGCCATCAATATCGGTGGCGGTGTAAGCCAGAGGATTGGTGGGATCGTCCACCAAAGTGAACAGTGGCGTCGCCACGTTCTCGCCAATTCGCTCCGCAAAAAGACTTCGACCTTTGACCACACTTTCACCGCTTAATGTCCCGCCGATAATGCCCAAGAATTGAGCAGTGACGAAAGGATCGAGTACAACAGTCAATCGCCGGCTATCTGGTTTGGTGGCCCCTAACAAACGCGTGGCTCGATCCACAGCATCAGCCGCCGCCTTTTCCAGATCCAGGTCGTCCACATTGCGCCCCACCGCAAATCCAAATCCGGTCTGGGTTTCTTCGCCATCGTCGGCCAAAGTACCCACGCTCAGATAACAGCCGTTCTCGCGGCCGGCAACACGGATACCCGTGGTGGTGGCTACTGCTGATTCAGAGAATGCATCAGAGTAATTCGAGTCATCAACGCGCACGCGGGAATCGCGCTCTAAGGTGAGGCGCTCCAGCATCTTGGCCAGTTCAATTTTGCGAGCGGTTGACGTGGACTCGAGAGCCTCGTTCCAAAGAACTTGGGGC
>JBJOFA010000117.1:0-5173 GCA_046049015.1 Actinomycetota bacterium
AACGGCGACGACTGGCGTTGGTTCAGCGATAGCGAAGCCGACGCGATGATCGTTGCGTCCAAGCCGTATGCAGGTGAGGCACAACTGCCCAACTTCAAGAGGTATGAGTGCGTTCCGGCAAACCATGAAAGTCTTCGGGGAGTATTCACCCCTCAAAGTCGACCAGTTCCACAAGTCGAAGAAAGTCACCAGACTGAGAACGTCCCGGAAAATCTGATTCAAACTCGCAGCCCCGGCCGTCTCGAACGAGTAATCGATCGCGGGTACGGATTGGTAAAACGTCGCGTCTTTCATCGATGAAGATTGGCGGTAAGGTCGCGCTTGGAATCGGCGTGACGGGCCGGTCTTTGCGAGAATGAACCCGTCATGGAACCTTTATTCGCTGAATCAACCAACGATGCTGATTTCAATCAGATGGCTTCCATGATCGAGGCCGCCCCAAAGATCACGGTGATCACCGGGGCCGGCATTTCGACGGGATCGGGTATTCCCGATTTTCGGGGCAAGGACGGTTTGTGGACTCGCAACCCCGCGGCTGAGAAAGCTTCGACTTTGTCGGTGTATCTCACCGATGAGGACGTGCGACGGGCCTCGTGGCAGGCGCGGGTGCAGAACTTGGTGCACCGACAATTCGAACCGAATGTCAGTCATCGGGCTTTGCTCTCTCTCGAACACGCCGGACGTTTGCGGGCCTTGGTGACGCAAAATGTGGATGGACTGCACGAAGCCGCTGGTCACGCCGATGGCATGGTGATAGCGGTGCACGGAACGTGGGCTTATTCGCGATGCTGGTCGTGTCGGGATCGACTGCCGATGCAGGAAACCTTGGAGCGAGTCATCGCTGGCGACCCGGATCCAAAGTGTCGGCTCTGCGGGGGCATCTTGAAAAGCGACACCATTTTGTTCGAGGAACCACTGGTCCCGGAGGTCATTGAGGCAGCTATGACGGCCGCCGAAGAATGCGATGTTCTCTTGGCGGTGGGCACCAAATTGAGTGTGACCCCGGCGGCCAATGTGGTGCCCCGCGCCCGAGCTGCTGGAGCAAAGGTGATCATTGTGAACAATGAGCCCACCGACCGCGACCGTTATGCCACCGCCCTGCTCCGTGGTGATATCGGACGGTTGTTACCGGCCCTGGTGGGTTATGCGGAGTAATCCTTTTCACCGTGGCTGATTCCCGACCAACTTGGTAGGCTTTTTCCATGGCTACTTTTCGCGACCTGCTCGCCGCCGCCAAGGCCGAGATCACTGAAGTGGATACCGCCGCGGCCCAAACAGCAATCGAGGCCGGTGGGGTGAGCGTTCTTGATGTGCGCGAACCGGACGAATATGCCGAAGGCGCGCTGGTTGGTGCCATTCACATTCCTCGAGGACATCTTGAGGCTCAAGTCGAAGGCCGCATTCTGGATAAGACCACCCCGGTCATTGTCTATTGCGCCGGTGGCGTGCGTAGTGCCTTCGCCGCCAAGACTTTGGGCGAATTGGGATACAGCAATGTGTTGTCCATGGCCGGTGGATACGGCAAATGGAAAGACGAAGGCCGCACTTGGAAAGCACCGGCTTCACTCACACCCGAACAGATGAACCGCTACAAGCGACACCTGTTGTTGCCCGAAGTCGGCGTTGAGGGTCAAGCCGCATTGCTGAACGCCAAAGTGTTAATGCTCGGTGCTGGTGGTCTTGGTTCACCAGCGGCTCTGTATTTGGCGGCAGCTGGTGTGGGCACCATCGGCATCGTTGATATGGACGAAGTCGATGCCAGCAATTTGCAGCGGCAGATCTTGCACAACATTGACCGTATTGGCGATCGCAAAGTGGACTCGGCGAAAAAGACTCTGACGGCTTTGAACCCCGATGTCAACGTGGTCACCTATGACACTCGTTTGGCTGCCGAGAACATCATGGACATCTTGGCCGGATACGACGTCATCGTCGACGGCGCTGACAACTTCCCGTCGCGCTATCTGTTGAACGATGCCAGTGTGAAGTTGGGTATTCCTGTCGTGCACGGATCTATTTTCCGATTCGAAGGAATGGTGTCGGTCTTTCATCCGAAGCAGGGTCCGACCTATCGCGATATGGTGCCCGAGCCACCACCGTCGGAATTGGCCCCATCGTGTGCCGAGGCCGGAGTCCTTGGAGTGTTGCCGGGCATCATCGGTTCCATTCAGGCTTTGGAAACCATCAAAGTCATCTTGAACTTGGGTGAACCGTTGATTGGTCGCATTTTGGCGGTCGACACCACAGAGATGTCCTTCCGCACTTTCAAGTTGCAGCGCGACCCTTCAAATCCGGTGACGTGGGAAAACCGCGACAAGATTGAGATTCGCGAACTTGATGGACTGTGCGCACCTTGGATGGGTCACTGACTCATCGCTGTGTCGCCCGGTTTGAGCTGCGTGTCGCGCTGAGGCAAGTTCTCGCGATCTTGGGTTACCACTCCGGCCAGTACTAACACCATCCCCACCAGATCGATAATGCTCGGGGTTTGATCAAGGAACGCAAACCCCATGACCGTGGCGGTAACTGGCAATAACGCCAACATGACGCTGAAGCGGCGTACCGGAACGCGACGTAAGACCGACTGATCAATGCCGTAGCCAATGGCGCTCGAGAGCACTCCCACCAAAACACACAGCAGCAAAATGCGCGGTGACTCCCAAGCCGGGCCACTCCCCGGTGCCCCAAAAGGAGTAATGACAAGCGCGCCTATGACCAATCCGAGGCCGAGCCCGGCCACGCCGCGATCTTGTTGGGCCACCTTGGAACCAATGACGATGTAGGTGGCCCACATGGCCGAGGCCAAAAAGATGAAGAGCAATCCCAGGGGCTCACCACTGAGTTCGATACCCGATAAGACTGCCACGCCAACCGCGGCACAAATGAGAGCGACAGCATTGCGCCGCGAGCGGGTGCGTACGGCGGCCACCGCTATCGGGCCGATGAATTCAATGGCCACACCTTTGCCGAGAGGTAAACGTTCGATGGCTAAATAGAAGAACAGATTCATGGCCGCAGTGGCAATGCCGAAAACCGCCATGGCGATGACGTCGTTGCGGGTCCAGCGTTGACGTAAACGAGGACCAGCAAAGATGAGCAGAGCGAGCGATGCGCCGATGACACGCAGCCAAGCAACTGAGGCCGGATCGATCTCGTCGAATAACTCAACGGCAATGACCGCGCCCAGATACTGGGCGATAGCACTGATGAGAAAGAGAGCCTCCGGGGGCGCGGTGGTCAGAAACGTTCCCGGCCCGCGCCGCGACGTTGGGGGAGTGGTCGGGGAGTTCAGTCGAAAAGTTCGGGGTCGGTGCGGCAAATTTCCTGCCACAGCGGCTGGAACTGGAACCATCCGGCGAGGGCATGACCAGTTTGTTCCCGAGTGTAAGTGGCGTACTCGTGCTTGATTTGTTTCGGAGTTCCAGCGGCCATGGCCAACAACTGGGCTTGGCAGGAACGATCCATAGACAAGAACCAGAACGCCGCTTCTTCAACGGTTGATCCCACGGTGAACAAGCCGTGATTCTGATGAATGGCTGCTTTGCCACGCGGGAACATGGAGGCCAGTTCTTTGCCGGCTTCAACATCAAAGACCACTGCGCCACCTTGTTCAGAGATCACGGTGTGATCTTCATAGAAGATGCAGGCGTCTTGGGTGATGGGATCAAGCGGGATACCAAGTGAGCTGAAGGCCTTACCGTGAATCGAGTGAGCGTGTGCCGCAGCAATGACATCGGGTCGAGCCTGATGAATAGCCGAGTGAATAACAAAGGCGGCCCGGTTCACCGGCATCGAGCCGTGGACGACTTCGCCGTGATGATTGACGAGCAAGAGATCACTGACGCGCATGTGGCGGAAACTCAAACCGAACGGGTTGACCCAAAAGTGATCGGTAAGTTCGGGATCGCGCACCGTGATATGCCCGGCAACTCCCTCGCCGAATCCACAGCGACCAAAAATACGCAAGGCACCCGCCAAGCGAGATTTCCGATACTGGCGTTCTTCGTCAACGGTGTTGAACGAAGGCATGGCTAAGAGGTCGGCGTTGCCGCCCATGGCTGCGGCAGTGAGGTCGGGCTGATCCTGGGTGGCGGTCATAGGTTCAGGCTAGGCCGAAATGACCGACCGAACCAGACCGCAAGCCCGAGACTTTGAGCCGGGTCGGATATCCGATCAGCCGGGGACCAAGACCCCGCTGATGACGTGGATGATTCCGTTGGTGGCGGGAACATCGCCAACCACTACGGGAATGCCGTTCACGAACGTGGTGTCACCAGATTTGGTGATGGTCAAGGTGTCGCCCTGCAGGGTGGTGAGCACGGTGCCGTCGGGAAGATCGGCAAGGGTCAGCTTCTCGCCATCTACCACGTGATAGGTGAGAACGGCGGTGAGCAAGTTGAGATCGGCGTTGACGGCGTCCAGGGTTTCGGGAGGTAGGGCGGTGAAGGCCGAGTCAACCGGGGCAAAAACCGTGAAGGGTCCCTCGGCGCGTAAGGCCTGGGCCAGGCCGGCGTCAACCAAGAGGGCGGCCAAAGTGGTGAACTGACCGGCGACGAGAGCCTCGCCAACGATGTCACCGAGGGGGGATTCGTAGGGAGGCAGAGTGGTCGTGGTGGTTTCGGCGGGGGTGCCGTTGGTAGTTGTGGGGGCGACGTCTGTTTCGTCCTCGCCGCAGGCCGTAACCGAAAGGGAGACCAGGGCCACACAGGCCAAAGCAACAATTGAGCGAGAGTTCATGGATCGAGGACGCGGTTCACGGTTCACAACTTCGAACCTAAAACGGATGTTGGTGGGATCGTGAGGGTCCAAAGTCCCGAGCCCCCGGTCCAGAGTCCCCAATCTTCTCCTTTGATTGGGCGCGAAAACGTGCCAAAAAGTGTCACACTCATCCCCATGAATCGCGAAATTCAACCTCCGGACCTGGCTCCACCCGCGGCGGCCTACGCCCACGCCATTCTGAGTGTCAACCCGGGACGATTTTTGCACACGTCAGGAGTGGTGCCGATCAAGACGGATGGTTCGGTGCCCGACGATATTGCCGATCAAGCCAGCGTGGTGTGGAGCAATCTGCGAGCCATCTTGAGCGAGGCCAAGATGAAAGTCACCGATGTGGTCTCGGTAACCACCTATGTGGTAGCAGGCCAACCCTTGGCCCCGGTGATGGCGGCTCGAG
>JBJOFA010000118.1:0-5171 GCA_046049015.1 Actinomycetota bacterium
TTGTACATCTACGTGAATGCTGCCAAAGTTGCCGAGAATGCTGCTTTGGAACAATTCGTTGAGTTCTACCTGAGCGATGATGGTTTTGGAGTCATCGGAACCGGCGACGGTCAGGTTCCTTATGTGCCCATGGCTGCTGACACTGTGACAGCCGTTCGCACAGTGTGGGATACCCGTGAAATTGGGAGCCGCGACGGCGGTAAGTGAAGTACGAACTGCAGGCTGGACTGTTCGATTTGGGCGGTCCAGCCTGCTTGTTCGGCTAATTCTGGAGGAATCCAGAGCAGGTATGCGCCTGGTTTAGTGTTGGAAATATTGACGTCCAAGGCCAGTGCTGGAACAGGAGAACGGAATGACTGCGGTGACTGAAGTGCGGCCTTCACATAGTGAGGTGCCGTTTTCTTTAACTTTGGCGCCTAGTCGACGGCGATCTGATCGAACAATGCGAGCGATCTTCACCAGTGCTGCGTTGCTCACCTTGGGAATAACGATCATCATTATTTACACCTTGTCCAAGGACGCCTGGAGCTTTTTTGTCGAAGTGCCCAAGAGCGACCTCTGGACCATTGGATGGTTCCCTCGGCGGGGAATGTTTGATATCAAGACCCTCATCTTGGGCTCTTTGATGGTGACCGGCATTGCCATGCTCATTGCGGTTCCTTTGGGGTTGGGTGCAGCGATTTACCTTTCGGAATTTGCTCGGCCCCGGGTTCGAAAAATTTTCAAGCCAATTGTCGAAGTTTTGGCGGGAATCCCCAGCGTGGTTCTTGGGTACTTCGCCATCTCGTTTATCAACCCTGAAATCATCACTCGATTAGTTGGAGGTTCGAATAAAGCCTTCAACATCGCAGCAGCCGGGGTTGCCGTGGGAATTTTGACCATCCCAATTATTGCCAGCGTGGCCGAAGATGCATTGCGCGCCGTACCTTCCGCCTTGCGAGAAGCCTCTTTTGGTCTTGGCGCTCGCCGAGTTCCGACCACATTTCGAGTCGTACTCCCGGCATCAATATCTGGCGTGGTGGCAGCTTTGATTCTTGGTATATCGAGAGCGGTTGGAGAAACGATGGTGGTGGCCATTGCCGCTGGAGCGGTGGGTGGTGGACTCTTCTCTACCGATCCCTTTCAACCCGGTCAAACCATGACTGCAGCCATGGCGGCTTTGGGATTCGGCAGCGACCAAGTGGCGGGTTCGGGATTGGCCTTCAAGAGTCTGTACTTCGTCGGTTTTCTCTTGTTTATTTTCACCTTGCTTTTGAACCTGCTCGGGGACCGTCTCGTGCGTCGCGTACGAGAGGAGTACTGATATGGCTCTGACCAATCCTGAGACTTTCGGGGCAGAAACTGCGGCAGCCCTAACCCGTCAGTTGACCTCTAAAAAATCAAATGTTCGGGGTCGGATCGTCGAGGGTCTGCTCTTCAGCGCGCTACTTCTGTCTCTTTTGATTCTGGTAGCACTGGTCGTCAATCTGGTTCAACGAGCTTGGCCCGTTTTGGATACGCGACTCGGTGATTTTCTGAGCAGCGGTCTGGATGCCTCGGATCCTTCAGAGGCCGGTGTTTGGCAGGCCATCCGTGGCACTATGACTATGGCGGTCATCGTTTCTCTGGTGGCCTTTCCTTTGGGGATTGCCTGTGCGGTTTATCTCGAGGAGTATGCCAGTCGCTCGGCTCTGGCTCGAATGACGCGAATCAATGTTCGCAACCTGGCCGGGGTTCCTTCAATTGTCTATGGCATCTTGGGACTTGCGGTCTTCGTGAAATTCGCTGGTGGTTTGACCGGAGGTCGAACAGTGATCGCCGGAGGCTTGACCTTGTCGGTTTTGGTGTTGCCGATTGTGATTATCACTGCTTCAGAAGCGTTGCGCGCCGTACCCCGGTCCATTCGAGAGGGAGCCCTAGGGGTGGGGGCTACGCAGTGGGAAACAGTGCGCTCTCACGTCCTACCCTCGGCCGCCCCAGGAATTTTGACTGGTACGGTCCTGGCTCTTTCACGGGCTGCTGGTGAAGCAGCGCCGTTGCTATTGGTCGGCGGAATTACCGGACTATTGACCACTGGCAATCAAGGACTGTGGGAGCAGATCACCAAGGGTGGATTCACTTCGATGCCGGTGGCCATTTTCTCGTACGCCCGTCAGACCGGAGCAGATTTCCAGGCGGTCACCGGTGCCGCGTCGCTGATTTTGTTATTTCTCGTGGTGGTTATCAACTCGTTAGCCATCTGGCTTCGCAACAGATTTGATCGCAAGTGGTGATATCCGGTGGTGATATCTGATGGTGAGTGACGACAAAAGTTTGGGAGATGAAGGATTGAACATGACCGATCAGCAACTGAGTGGCGTTACTTCGGTGGCGAGGAGTCCTCTCATCAGGCAGGATGTAAGGGTGAGCGATAACCCGCAGAGTGCAGTAGAAACTGAACCGGTCTTTCGAACCGAAGATTTGTCGGTCTTCTACGGAGATTTTCGTGCCGTTCGAGATGTAGACCTGACCATTCGTGGTCAGGAAATAACCGCCTTTATCGGCCCATCGGGTTGTGGAAAGACCACCGTTTTGCGATGTTTTGATCGCATGAACGATCTAATTCCGGGAGCTCGCATTGAGGGCGATGTGTACTACCACGGCATCAATTTGTATGCCAAGGAAGTCGACGCCGTGGAAGTGCGGCGTCGAGTCGGGATGGTCTTTCAAAAGCCCAACCCCTTCCCCAAGAGTATTTATGACAATCTGGCATTTGGGCCGCGTTTAAACGGCATTCGTAAAAAACCAGAACTTGATGTCATTGTTGAGTCGTCTCTACGTCGAGCGGCTTTGTGGGACGAGGTCAAAGATCGTTTGAAAGCTTCTGCAATGGGACTCTCCGGTGGTCAGCAGCAGCGTTTATGTATTGCTCGTTGTATTGCCGTTGAGCCCGATGTGATTCTGATGGATGAGCCTTGTTCGGCTCTTGATCCGATCGCTACCACGCGAATCGAAGATCTCATGCAGGAGATCAAAAAGGATTTCACCATCATTATCGTCACCCACAACATGCAACAAGCGGCGCGAGTGAGCGACCGGACTGCGTTTTTCACCACGGAAATTAATCCTGAAAGTGATCGTCGCACCGGAGTACTTGTCGAGTTCGATATGACTCAGAAGATTTTCTCCACTCCGTCAGATGAGCGGACCGAGGCCTACGTCACGGGCCGGTTCGGATGAGGTGCTGGTTATGCCCGAGGCGCGCAAGGCCGATCACCGAGATTGAGATGAAGTTCATCAGGAACTGGTGCGCATATCTGCCAGCGTGGTGGAGAGTATCGCCAAGTGCACGACAGTTCTGCTGGAACAGGATTTGGCCACGGCTGAAGCCATGATCATTGCTGATGATGAGGTTGATGCACGAACAATTGAGTTAGAGGATCGTTGTATTCAGATCTTGGCTCTTCAGGCCCCGGTTGCCGGTGAGCTACGTAAGGTCATTGCCGCTTTGAAAATTTGTGGTGAGATTGAGAGATCAGCCGATCTTGTGGTCAACATCTGTAAAGCAGCTCGTCGCATTTACGGACATGACTTCGACCCAAAATTGCGCGGCTTAGTTCTGCAAATGTCGGATCAAGCGAGACATCTTTTTAGTGAGGCAACTAGTGCCTATCTCACTTTCGATGCCTCTCGAGCGGCGGCAATTGATGATATGGACTCGTTTCTCGATGATCTGCAACGTCAGTTCATCCAAGCCATATTTGAATCTCATGCTGGTGGTCGAATCGACCTTCAAGTAGCAATTCAGTTAGCGGTAGTAGCCCGCTTCTATGAACGTATTGGCGACCATGCCGTCAATATTGGTGAAAAAGTCCGTTTCCAGGTTTCGGGTTGGCTTCCTGAACATCTGGGAGCGGCGCGACACCGGGAGAGGGTGCTCGGCGATCCGACACCTCTCGGTGGCATTCCAAGAGTTGACCCATCAGCTGAGGGAAATTCTTGAGGTCCGACCGTTCGTATCGGACGGGGAGAGGAGACTGATGTGAACCGTGCTGCCCATGATGAATTATTGAGTCTGCGGGCTGAAGTACTTGATCTTGCCGCGATTTTAATTGCCAGTGTTCCACGGGCCACGCAGATTCTTTTGGATCAGGATTTGGAGGGCGCTGAGTACCAAATTCTGTCGGACGATGAGATGGATGCTCGGACTATTGAATTAGAAGAGCGTTGTATTTCTTTTATGGCTCTCCATGCACCGGTTGCGAGCGAATTGCGACATGCCGTTGCCATCATGAAAATGGCCGCTGATATCGAACGATCATCGGACCTAGTAAAAAACATTTGTAAGGTCGCCCGGAGAATTCATGGTTTTCCTTTGGATTCGTCGTTGCGGAAACTGATTGTGGCCATGAGTCAGCAGGCACAACTACTCCTGCAACAGAGTCTCACCGCATATGAGGACTATGACCTTCCCACGGCAAACTCCGTGCGGGACATGGACATGCATTTAGATTCACTCCACAAGCAGTTCATCCAGTCAATTTTTGAAGCTCATGGCAACAAGGTCATTGACCTGCCGGTAGCGGTTCAAATGGCAATCACGGCGCGCTTTTATGAACGTATTGGTGATCACGCCGTCAATATTGCCGAGTTCATTCGCTTCTTCCTTACTGGTGAAAAACCCGTTTTTTCGGACCTTCGACGTCCAACCAACGAGGCCGGAATTATTGATGAAGTCGGTGGCATTCGCGTGTGAATGAAGTTTCGTTGTTTTCCGTGACGCCATCATGAGCGGAACGCTGATCTTGGCTGCGATTGCCATTCTCGGTTGGGCATTGATTGCCATTGCTTGGATGACGGGAAAGCTTCGATTAAGGCCAAGCCCAGTACAGAATCAGTCCGTCATCACGGAAAGCGAAGGCGCCCGAGTTGCAGAGATTCCCTTCGGCGACGCGTTGGATACCATCACGATTGGTCTAGTTATCGCATCATCAGATGGGAAGATCATCTACCGCAATGGCCTTGCTCAAAACCCAACTGGGGCTATTCATTCAGATCTTCTCGTAGAGGAGGCCATTGAACGTCACCTTCGATCAGCATTGGTTGGAGAGATTGGCCAGCAGACTCTTGATTTGTATGGTCCGCCTCGTCGTGTTATTTCAGTCCTGGCCCGCCCGTTGGCAAACAGTGGCGCGGTCATCATGATCGAGGAC
>JBJOFA010000119.1:0-6743 GCA_046049015.1 Actinomycetota bacterium
TTGCTGTCCGGCATAGTTGCAATCCCGATCTCCTCTGTATACCCTAGGGGGTATGTGCAGAAAGATTATGTGTAACAAATGCGGCAAGCCAGGCTGGGCTGGATGTGGTGCTCACATCGAGCAGGTTTTGGGCGATGTTCGAGAGTCGGATCGTTGTCATTGTGATGAGGCGCCGGCTTCGAAGGAAGCGAAGAAAGGTTTCTTTGCTTCACTCCGGCGGAACTGAAACGTCAGCTGAGTGGAGCCCAGCAAGCGTGGGTGCCACTGCTAATTCTCTCGGGCAGTTCGATGCGACAGATAGGTCCATCGCTGACCGATTGGGCATCAAACACCAGACATTCCGAACGGTCTTCATTGACATCTGAGACAAAGGTGATCAGGTAACCGTCGTCCTCACTTTGGCTATTAGGACGTGGAGCCATCACGGTCTCGCTGCCAAAGACTCCTTCACCGAATAGATACGACTCAGTCACTCCGGTCAAAAGATCATTCTTCGTGATGCCATCGAATTGAAAACAACCTGGTGTTGGAATCACCGAGTAGTAATAGCGGTAGTCCAAACCTTGATAGCGGCCATTGGTCATGCCAAATTCACTGACCGCATCGCTGAGCGATCCTTCTCGAGTCTCTCCCGTTGTGAGGTTGAATCTCCACCGATGAGGCCGAGACTCCATGGCGTATAAATCAAGAAAACGAAACATGCGCGTATTCAGATCGGCGTCTCGGGGCACTGAAGGCGAAGGATTGTGCTGGAAAAATCCATCCAAGATGATCCAGTGACCTTCGTGATCGTGCATTTCAAAAGCATTGATCCAATGAAGGACATAAGTTGGGTCGGCTTCAAACCAGCGGATCTCTTCAGGGTTACCTCGTCGCGGAATGATGGCAAAACGTGTTGGCTGTTCCGGATGCCAGGTGGTGGCATAAACACCGCGTGCCATTAACTCTGGATCCCAGAACAAGGGGCAATCGTTCAAAATGGCGTAGTTGTCCGTGAAGGCCATGTCGTGCGGCAAACGGGCACCTTGAAGAGGAATGGGAACATAGTGCACTAACTCGTGATCCTTATTGACGACTCCGTAGTGCATATACGGAGCCTGCGTTTCGTAGTTGAAAAACAGAAGTTCTTCAGAGCGTTCGTCAACTTTCGTATGGGCTGAAACCCCACAGGCTGGAAAACGGCCATTCCATGAAGCTGGTCCACGATCTTCAAGGGTGAGTGGATCCATTTGGTATAAGTCACCGCATTGGTAAAAACTTGAAAGAGCAAGACCACCATGCACGACAATGTCGGTACTCGAGGCGTCTTTCATTCGGGTCCGTGCTCCCCAGCCGTCAGTGCGCGGAGACTTCAATGGTGACTCGGCCAGACCCGACCACTGTGCACTCATCGCTTCTTGTTCAATGGCTAATCCAGCGGTTCGTACAAATCGATTTCGGTAGACCGCGTCACCGTTGGAAAACGCGATCTGGTGAATCATTCCGTCACCATCGAAAGGGTGATATCGCTCAAAATTGGGATGCAGGGGATTTTCGGTATTGCGCAAGTAGATGCCGGTTAAGTCATCCGGAATCTGACCAATGATCGGCATATTTTTGGCGTCGAATTCGGTGTTCTGAGGCCGCCAGGCGCCTGATCGATAAGGGTGGTCATCTGGTACTGGAAGCGTCGAAGCAAAACGTCGATGAATTTCGATCCCCATAGGGGTCACTGTACAGTCGAGAACTTCCTATGTTGAACGCGATATTTCTCAGCTTTGGGGTCATATTCGTTGCTGAACTCGGAGACAAAAGCCAGCTCATGGCACTGGCTTTTGCGGCGCGCTATAAGGCCTGGCCGGTACTGGTCGGCATTTCAATTGCTACAGCGGTCACTCATGCCATCAGTGTTGGTATTGGCGCAGCACTTGGTGCTCAGATCCCTACCGAGACAATTTCAGTCATTGCCGGTGTGGCCTTTTTAATTTTTGCCGCCTGGACTTTGCGCGGGGACTCGTTGGATGACGATGACGTGGAGCGAGCCTCGCGCTCTAACCGAAGCGCCATCATTGCGGCAAGTTCGGCTTTTTTCCTTGCTGAATTGGGCGACAAGACCATGTTGGCCACAATCACGTTGGCCACACAAGAAGGAGTGTTTGGAACTTGGCTCGGATCCACGCTTGGGATGGTGGCAGCCGATGCACTGGCCATCGTGGTGGGTAAGCAATTAGGGGTGCGACTTCCCGAAAGGGCAATTCGCTATGGCGCTGCAACCCTGTTTGTGATCTTTGGACTGTGGCTCATTCTCGAGGCCGTCTAGGCGCGAATGTCTTCCGCGGCTTGACGGACTTGCCAGTCACGATCCTGGAGAGCGGCCTCGATTGCCGCATCAACATCGGCTCCGACGAATGGAGCCAAAGCCAAAACGGCACGGCGTCGGATGGCGGGCTTGTCCTTGCAGGCTTGCAGGATTGCCGGTAATCCCCTTTGATCTCCGATGGCACCGAGAGCGGCCACTGCGGCTTCACGTATCAAAGGATCATCACCGTGGAGGGTCAGGTGTATGAGTCGGTCAAGGATTATGTCAGAAACAATTACGTGTTCACCGCAAGCCCAAGCAGCCATTTCAACCACCGATTCATGATCATCGTTAAGCAGTGGCAATAAATCGATTGTCGGCCATGATGCCGCTAATTCGGCAACGCGCCGGCGTACACGATAGTCAACATCATTGGCGAAATTTCGTAACTGTTCGGCATCAAGCAGACCTAGGCGACTCAATGCTCCTAGCCCGGCGACCCGTACGAGAGGGTCATGACTCATCAGACTTTGCTGCACAAGTTCTTGGTCGCCTCGGTAGCCAGCAAGCACCGCATTCAGTCGACTGTCGGTGTCATTGAGAGCTGGATCGCTCGGAGAAGGAGTCATCGAAAAGAGTTCACAGGCGGTCGAGGATATTGGTGACCAAAGACGATAGAGCCAGAGAAATCGCTAAAGACACAATGATGCCTAACAAGACGGCAATTGCACCCAAACCAAAAACTCGTAGGACTTTTCCTCCTGCTAACCGGCTGACATCGGCTCCCGTGAGATACTCAACATCAGCCTGTCCGTGTTGCTCTCGTTGAAATCCATCGACTGGAGCGGCGGACGAATCTTTGGCAGTCTTACGCCACCCGATAACTAGGAGTGCAATCAGTGCCAGACCAGCAACAAATGCAACTCGGGTGGAGATCTCCGTGAGTGACATATCTAGTACCAAAATAGCCCCGCCAAAGGCTCAAGCACCGTCGTTACGAATTCAGGTAATGGCTGTTCCCTTGGTGACGGTGGCGTTTTTGATTGTTGGTGTGGTGTGCGCCTCGATGTTTTGGCCCCTACAGCTTTATCAATCGGCACCCGGCCGGGCCCAAGATGTCTCATCGCGATTAGAAATCTCCGGGACTGACCGCCAATTGTTCGAACCTGAGAATGGGGTTCGATTCGTCACGGCCCTTGGTACGGAACTCACCCCCTTACAGGCCTTCATGGGTTGGGTTGACCCGTATGTAGACGTACTGACTTGTGAGGAACGTTTCGGGGTGTGTGAACCCGTTTTGGATAGAGAAATTCAATTGGGAGCAATGACCAGCGCGAAAGAAATTGCCTCGTATGTTGCATTGACGTATGTAGGGATTGCGGCTGAATTGAATGAAGGTCCGGCCCAAGTAGCTGGTTTTGATCCCGACCTTTGTCCCGCTGATGCTCCGGCGAAACGGGCGTGCCGGGTCTTGGCCGTAGGTGATGTGATTACTGCAGTTGACCTCGGTGAGGGTGAAATACAAATCGACGTAGTTTCACAGCTTGGAGAGGTTCTCGCCACTGCCAAGCCTGGTGATATTGCCACGCTGACGGTGCAGTCATTGCCGGCGTCGGGAACATCCTCATCGCCATCAAATCCACCTCAGCGGCAAGTTGAAGTTGAACTGCTGGCCAGCCCAGATGACCCCAATCGCGTGCTCATAGGTTTCAACCCCCGTGATACCCGCACGGTGTCTCTTCCCTTCGATATCAAAATTGATACTGATCGAATTGGCGGTCCTTCAGCAGGTCTGTCTTTTGTCTTAGCCTTAATTGATGTTTTGACCCCGGGTGAACTTGCGCCACCAGGTGGAGTGGCTGCTACCGGCACTATTGCTGCTGATGGCCGAATCGGTCCGATTGGGCTTTTGGTGCAAAAAGTCATTGCCGTCAAACAGTCAGGGATTCGTTATTTGATTGTTCCGACGGCTCAAGGGGAAGCAGAGATTCAGCGAGCCCGAGAGGTTGTTGGATCTGACGTGGAGATAATTCCGGTAGCAACCCTTGACGAGGCAGTGCAAGCAGTGGCGGCTCTCGGCGGCGTCGAACCCCCGAAGAGGGTCGATTCCCCCGCGGAAATCTAATTGCCACCCTTTATCCACAGATCTTTCGTACCATGCCCTCGTGGTTCTGTCGTTTTCGCGTCCTGATCCGTCCTCGCCGACGGCTGTTGCTGGTGCAACCTTTTCGGCGAGTCGACGCGGCTATGACCAGGACGAAGTTCGTGATTTTCTACGCATGGTTTCAGCGGAATTGAGCCGACTCCATGAACGGGTGGTTTTCCTCGAACGGGAACTCGCCGATAGGCCGCAGGGGACGTCGCTAAATTCCAGGGAAATCACCGAAGACTCTGTCGTTGAGTTATTGGGCGAAGAAACGGCCCGAATTGTTCAAACCGCTCGTGAGGCTGCTCACAAGATCAAGGCTCGCTCAGAAGAGACCGCTGCGAAGTTGATTCGTGAGGCAACTGAAGAGGCAGCCCGAATCCGTGAAGAGTCGGAATTGGACTGCGCCCGCCGTCGTCAAGATGCCAACGCTGATGCTGAAGCCGAAGTGCTGATGGCTAAACAGCAGGGTCGCGACATGGTGAATGAGGCTCGGGCTTATAGGGAACGGGTTCTGGCAGATGTGGCCCGTCGTCGAGAAATGGCCCGAGAGCAACTAGAAGATCTTTTCCACGGGCGCGATCGTCTGGTTCAAGCTTTTGAAAGGGCTCGAACCGCAACCGATGATGTTCTACGTGACCTAGACGAATCTGCTGATGAGCCCACCGAGTTCATCAATCTCGCCCCGACGACTGGACCAGTACCAGTCATCGTCCAGGCTGACGAAGTAGAGCGCGCTGAAGCCACCGAGTTCATCAATCTCGCCCCGACGACTGGACCAGTACCAGTCATCGTCCAGGCTGACGAAGTAGAGCGCGCTGAAGCATTGCGACCGGTTTCCTCGAGTGCGCCGTCCTTTGCACCGTACGACCAGGATGATGATCGAGATCAGGCTTCACATTCCGACTCTGAGCAACTTCAAGAACCAACCGATTCGACTCAACCAGTTGTTATTGATGATTCGGATCCTGTTCATGAACTCGTCGAGAGTTCCGCCGATGAGGTTCATCTCGAAACAGTTGAGTCGGTAGAAGACAATGAAGATGAGCAGTCGGATACTCAGGCTGTTGCGCCTGAATCACCGGTAACTCCGGTATCGAATGTCGTTTCACTTTTTGCTCGCACGGACTCCAAAGATCCGGTTGCCGTGGAGGAAAAAGAGGAATCTGTAACGCCTCTGCCCCAAAAATCAGCAGCAGTTAAGGCTGACGACATTTTTGCTCGTCTACGAAGAGCCAGTACCGAGGTCGTGGCCAAGGATGCCTCTTCTCATCAGGCCGCGCTGAAAAATGAGGTAGATGAAAGCTCGATTAAGAAAGACAAAGGTGTAGTTGAAGCTATACCTGCGCCAGTTAATCGGGTGGTAACTCCAGTCAGCAGCGACACGGCGTGTTTTACTCAGCGCGATGAAGTTCTTGTTCCAGTCATTGTGGCTATGAGTCGGAAAATCAAACGCGTTCTAGCCGACGAACAAAACCTCATTCTCGATGCGTTGCGGGCCAAACAACCAGTCAAGACTCTTGAACTGTTAGTTGGCTCCAAAGCTGATCACTCGGCTCGTTTCACTAAAGCACTTGAGCCACTTTTGGGAACCGCGACTTTGGCCGGGGCCCGGTCTCTTTCAGATGCTCCCGATGCTGAGTTGAAGAAGAAGATTCACCAGCATCGCCAGGCAGTTGATGAATATGTCATTGCCAATCTGGTTACTCCCTTGAGGGAGCGTTTGAGTCGCAGTATCTCCGAGGCTTCCGGCAGCAATGCCGAACTGGCCTCTTCAGTGCGCCTGGTGTACCGGGAATGGAAAAACCATTTCGTTGACGAACATGTCGACGATGTGGCATTGAATGCTTATGGTCGAGGGGCTCTCGCCGTTCTCAATGAAAAGGCAAATTACTGCTGGATGGTCGATCCTGATGGTCCGGCCTGTTCTGATGCTGAAGATAATTCTCTTGCTGGAGCGGTTCAGGGTGGTGCGGAGTTTCCCACCGGTCACACCCACGCCCCAGCACATCCAGGGTGCCGATGTGCCCTGATTGCCTGCAACAACTAGTCTGCAGACGTGAGACCTTCCTCGGATCTACCTGGTGGTCGTGGACGCCCCGCAACAAGACGTCCGGATTGGGCTTCTAAAGGCCGGATCATTCTTCTGGTTGTCGTTGCGGTCGTCGTCGTCCTTTTCTTATCGGCTCGAAGTCTGGCCAACTTTTACGTTGACCTTCTCTGGTTCGACTCTGTTGACCGGTCATCGGTTTTCTGGAAATCACTAGGTTCCAAGGCTTTTCTGGCCGCTTTTTTCAGCCTCGGCTTTGCCGCCGTTGC
>JBJOFA010000120.1:0-5161 GCA_046049015.1 Actinomycetota bacterium
TAGTTGGGGTATTGGGTGGGCGATGCGGGGCTCGAACCCACGACCTCCACGGTGTGAACGTGGCGCTCTAGCCGACTGAGCTAATCGCCCCAACGGGCTTGCACCCTACCACCGGCCCCACAGATCCCACCCGGCCAACAGGCAAGAAGGCCGCTCACTGGACCCTTCATGCACAACTAGACAATGCAAACGAGGCCCAGACCCTGACGGTCGCGGTATGCCTCGGTACCGCTCGGACACTTCGCATCAAAGGGAACCATCTGATCCACTTGTCCCTCATGGGGGCCATCACAGGAAACCTCACGCGCTTCGCGCAACTGCTCATCGAGGTCGACACATGAACCAACTCGAATGACATTGTCAACTGGCGTTGGCTCACCTGGTTCGGTAAAGGCACCCATAATGATGATGGCTGCCGTAATTACCATGAAAAAAGCCAAAACAAATCTCCATGGAAATCGAGCTGTGCCGATCACCCCCGGCCGATACGTGGAAAGATTCGCCATATTGGTGGCGACCTCCGACGAACCACCACCTGCTCCCTGAGAAGAACCGGATCGCAATTGAGTGTCATAGGCCCGACGAAGAACCGGATCCGAAAGAACCCTCCACGCTTCGTTGATTTCCATCATCTCAACCGAGGTTGATGTGCCTACTCGATCGGGATGGTGCATTCGAGCCAAGCCGCGATAGGCACCACGGATTTGTTCGGTGGATGCGTCTTCAGCAACTCCGAGACGGACGTAATGAGTCATGAGGTGGACCTGGTCCTAATAACCCAGATTGACATCGACAA
The DNA here is from genome assembly GCA_046049015.1 of Actinomycetota bacterium. Lineage (GTDB taxonomy): Bacteria > Actinomycetota > Acidimicrobiia > Acidimicrobiales > Ilumatobacteraceae > Casp-actino8. The sequence goes on from JBJOFA010000120.1 coordinate 797, forward strand.
CACCAAGTAGGTCATCGCCATCAATCCATCGCCGCACATTCAGTCGGATGCGTTCGCTCAAGAGTGGAACAGCCATCTCCGGAGTATTGCCGACGTGTGGAGTGATGATGCAGTTATCAAGACCCCACAAGGGATGATCATCAGGCAAAGGCTCAGGGTCGGTGACATCAAGTGCCGCCCCGCCAATACGTTGCTTCTGTAGAGCATCCACTAGGTCCTCAGTAACAATGTGTCGTCCGCGAGCCACATTGATCAACCATGTATGTGGATTCATGGACTCCAATTCGCTACGTCCGATGATTCCTTCTGTTTCTTTCGTGAGAGCCAAAGCCAGCACCACGACATCTGCACCGAGCAAGGCATGGCTGTACTGATCGCCGGTCAATACTTGGGCAACTCCATCCATCGGCGCTACTCGTTGGCGCACCACCGTGATATGGCAATCAAATGGCTTCAGTAATCGAACCAACGACTCGGTGATCCCGCCCCCACCCAAAATTGAAACCCGAGCGCCTTGAAGATTGCGACCATGAGGACCCGACCACGACTGCCGTCGGGCGTAACTACCCAACCCCCGCAGACCCGCCAACATCAAACTGAGGGCCATTTCAGCTACCGGCTCGGCATACACACCCTTACCGCACGTCCAGAGACGATCAGAGTCGACGAGATGCACGAAATTTTCAATGCCCGCGAAAGGAAGCTGCACCCACTGCAAGGACTGGTTTGACTCCAAGGCTCGGCCCAAACCATCGGCGTCACGCGCTGCTCCCCATACCAAAGCGTCAGCTCGATCAAGGTCAACGATTTCAGCGCCACCTTGTTCAATAGCGGTCCGCATCCATGTTGGGGCATGGGCGGGGCCGAGTGCGATACGCGGGGCCCGAGAAGTGACCATCAGCTTCGAACGCTACCGGGACAACCCCCTGTCCTCGGAGAGATCCCGTCAGCCACTTATGCTCGTCGTATGAGTTCCTCTCCAACGTCGTCATTCGAGCCCCATTACGTGCCGTACTCCAAAGCTCCGGCAGGAGCGCCAAATGTGGTGGTCATTGTCTTAGATGATGTGGGTTTTGGGCAATTGGGTTGCTTTGGATCTTCGTTGTCAACACCTCATATTGATTCACTCGCCATGGGCGGTCTGCGCTTCAATCGTTTCCATGTGACATCAATCTGCTCATCGACCCGGGCCGCATTGATGACTGGGCGCAATCATCACGCCGTTGGTGTAGGCGCCACCCAGGAAACCTCGTTTGCTCTTGCTGGCTACAACGGTCGTCTACCCCGTTCCGCGGCCACTCTTCCTCGAATCTTGCGCGACAGCGGCTACAACACTTTTGCCGTTGGCAAGTGGCATCTCACCCCTCAAGCCGAATACTCAGCGGCCGGACCCTTCGAGAGGTGGCCATTGGGACTGGGATTCGAGCGTTACTACGGATTTCTTGGAGCCGAAACCAACCATTGGTCACCTGAACTGGTTCGTGACAACTCTCATATACCTACCCCGGATCGCACTTCCCAAGAAGGTCCGTATCACTTGACCGAAGATTTGGTCGATCAAGCAGTCTCAATGGTCCACAGTCAAAAACAAGCTGCTCCCGACAAACCATTTTTCCTTTGGTTCGCCACTGGAGCTGCACACGCTCCCCACCACGTCGCTCCTGAATGGAGCAACCGTTATCGAGGCCAATTCGATGCCGGATGGGAAGAGCTTCGTGAGTTGACTTTTGAACGACAAAAAAAGTTGGGAATCATCCCGGAAAATACGACCTTGACTCCACGGCCCGATTGGGTTCCCGAGTGGTCATCGTTGAGTGATGGCGAGCGCACTCTTTTTGCTCGTTATATGGAAGTATTCGCCGGCTTCCTCTCCCATACCGATGCTCAAATTGGGCGTCTTCTGCAAAGTATTGAGGACCTTGGAGTGATGGACAACACCATCGTGCTCTTGATGTCTGACAACGGAACAAGCAGTGAAGGAGGCCCGTCCGGAACCCTTAACGAAGCAGCATCCTGGCTTGGGGACTTTGCCTCGGTGGAGCAGGCCCTCGAACATATCGATGAGATCGGCGGAACCCAGCACACCAATCACTATCCCTGGGGTTGGGCTTGGGCCGGGAATAGTCCTTTTCATCTCTGGAAGCGATACTCGTGGCTCGGAGGAGTCCGCGCCCCTTTTATTGTCCGCTTTCCTCGCGATATCAGCGACTCCGGAGCCGTTCGAACCCAGTTCATGCACGCCGTTGATATTGCTCCCTCACTACTGGGATTGATCGGTCTAGAAATGCCCACCACCGTGGACGGCATCGAACAACAACGTGTTGACGGCATCGATGGGCATGGAAGTTTCATCGACCCAAAGGCCGAGGAATTTCGCACTACCCAATACTTCGAGATGCACGGTTCTCGTTCGATTTACCACCAAGGATGGAAGGCCACGACCAATTTCGTCTCCCCACTTTTCAATGAGCGAGCCTTCATTTCCGGCAGCCACTCTTACACCTCAGATGAATGGTCCCTGTTTAATCTCGACAATGACTTCTCCGAAAACATCAACGAAGCGTCGAACCACCCCGAACGACTCCAGGAACTACAACGCCTTTGGGAGCGCGAAGCCCTCGCCGACAATGTCTTCCCACTTTTCGATCCATCAAAGAACTATCCGGCTCATCCTGGCGAATATCCACTACCGCGCCAGGCAACGTACCGACCATCATCTGAACCAATTGCCGTCAGTCGGATACCCAACATGTTCGGAGGCTTTACCATCTCGGCTCGTCTCACCGGCACTGCGACATCAACCGGGGTGATTGCCGCCTTGGGAGACCACCAAGGAGGATGGGTGCTGCGTATCGAAAACGGCCATCCCGTCTTTGAGGCGGTTCAAGGCAGCCACCATGCCCGACTAACTTCGTCTGAGCCTTTGGCTGCTGGGGAATCACAGATCGAGGTGCAGATGGATCATGGCTCCCTGACACTTTTGCTGGACGGTACCCCTCAGGCATCTGGCACCTACACCGGGCTCTTTTTGTTTCCCGGGGTGAGCACTGCCGCAGGAGGATTATGGATCGGTCGACATCACGGCTTAGCAGTTGTTCCGGGCTATGAATCTCCGGCGGTATTCAACGGAACACTCCACGACGTAACCATCTCAAATGGGACCCCAAATTCAACTTTGTCATTGGCGACTACCATGCGCATCGGAGAAGGTGCCGACTAAGGCTCAAAACTTGGTGAGTATTCGAATGAACCAATCTGTGAACTAGGTCTTGGCACTGAGTTTGGATCGGCGTCGCGAACTGGTCAGAGTTCCAAGAGCCAAGATTCCGATTGTGACCACCAAAATTGCCGTAGCCAGAACATTGATTTGCGGAGGGATGCTCACCCGTGATGCACCAAAGATTTGCAGCGGGAATGTCACTGTCGAGCCGGCATTGAAAAATGTGATGATGAAATCGTCAATTGATAGAGCAAAGGCCAAAAGAGACGCTGCCAAAATCCCGGGGAGAATCAAAGGGAGAGTTATCTTGCGAAACGACATGAACGGAGTTGCCCCTAAGTCCTGAGCTGCCTGTTCAAGGGTCCAATCAAATCCCCGAATTCGGGCCCGTACGGTGAGAGCCACGAAACTCATCTGGAACATGACGTGAGCAATAACGATGGTCACCACGCCGAACTCGACAATAGTTTGACCGAGGAAAAGAGTTGCTAGTGATGAGCCCAAAACTATTTCGGGAGTGGTCAAGGGCAGAACCAACAAGAAATTAAAGGCCGCCGAACCACGGAAGCGATACCGCGAGAGCGAGACCGCGATCATTGAACCGAGAATGGTGGAAATGATTGTCGAAAGGGCAGCGATTTCCAAACTCCGCCATAGGGCACTGGTCAGGGCGGCATCTGAAAACGGATCTTTCCAGTTATCAAGTGTGAACTCCTGCCAAGTGATATTGAACTTACCGTTGGGCTTGTTAAAGGAAAAAGCCACGATGAAAGCAATGGGAGTAAGCAAGAAAACAAAACCCAATCCGGCGTATACGCCGAGCAGGGAACGCCCGATTCGTCCACGTCGGGTTGCTGCCGCCCTCACGCTAAATCCTCGGTACCAAAGAATCGACTGTAAATGATGACGAGGACCGTGATGATGGCCATGAGAACGAACGACATGGCGCTGGCAATCGGATAGTTGTTTTGATTCAGAAACTGGTCGCGAATTGAATTGCCAATCATTGTGGTATTCGGATTACCCAAGAATTGGGCATTGACGAAATCACCAGCTGCTGGAATAAAGGTCAGAAGAGTTCCGGCGAAAACTCCGGGAATTGACAGTGGCAAAACAACTTTACGAAATGAACGAGAACCTGAGGA
>JBJOFA010000121.1:0-5136 GCA_046049015.1 Actinomycetota bacterium
GCAATGGAAGTTCCGATGTGACCGGGCATGACCACTGAGGCACGTAAGTGCGGTGCGTTGATACGGAAGTCGGTGATCAACGCTTCGGTGAAACCTTTGACCGCGAACTTGGCTGCGCTATAGGCGGTATGGGGAATATTTGGTCCGAGCGAAGCCCAAAAGCCGTTCACCGAACTGGTGTTGATGACGTGACCCTTGGGGGCGTCAAGGAGCATCTGCAAAAAGGCTCGAGTGTTGTAATACACCCCGTACCAGCAGACAGCGAAGGTCTTTTCCCATTCTTCGCGACCGTCATGGACGATGCTGCCACCACCGCCGATACCGGCATTGTTGAACAGCAGATTGAGATGGGGTCGCCAGGCCGCCACTTGATCACGAAATGCTAGGACATCGCTTTCCACCGAGACATCGGCGAGCCCGGTGATGACCTCACCGCCGGCTGGAGCGTTCGTTCCTTGCTCGGCCCGGTCGCGTGCACAGAGTTCTACGGTTTCAGCCAAGGTGTCTTCCATGACGTCGCAGGTGGCCACATCGCACCCGGCAGAGGCCAGTTGGCGAACCAACTCACGTCCCATGCCGGTTCCCCCTCCGGTGACTACCGCCACAAGCCCTTGGAAACCGTTTTCAAAATGCTGGCCCATGCCGACCTCTTTCTGATGAAACTCCTCGTAGTAACGGTAACCGCAGAGCCGGCAAAGGAACGGGTCGGTGATTTGGCGCCATTAACTGTCAACCAAGGCGACGGCGGGCTCTAAAAATTTTTCGAGAATGTCTCAAGGTGACCGGCATTGGAGCCGATATTTCGGCCATGTCTGCGTCATCGTCTCTTTATGTATCTGGCTCCACCACGACCCCTCAGCGGTCGCCCTTTGATTTCTCCATGGCTCCCAGCGCTCCCCGCAGTGCCCGTCGCTGTGCGCCATTTGTAGTTCTCGGCGGATTGGTCATGTACGCCGTCATTGTGGTGACCGCACTCACTGGTCCGACATCGGCGGGGGACAGTGAATCGACGAAAATTTCTCCGGTTTCTGGGGCGTCAGCGGCAGCTGGTCAGTCGGTGCGATACGTCGTATCGCATTCCGACGCAACAGTCGGCTGAGCTGGCATACATGCGCATTTTGACTTGGAACCTATGGTGGCGATTTGGTCCCTGGGAGCAACGTCAAAAAGCGATTGAAGAAGTTCTACGTCGCCAAGAGGCTGACGTCATTTTTCTTCAAGAAGTTCGCATTACCGATGGCCAGGCGGAGCGACTAGCCGACGTCCTTGGCTTGTCGGCGGTTGTCAGCAGTGGTTCCTACGAAATGGGTAACGCGCTGATTTCTCGTTGGCCCATCATTGAACATGACGCAGTATCGCTGCCCGATCAACACGGCAATCCGGCCCATCGGCGGGCCCTGTGGGCTTTGATCGAGACCCCATGGGGTGCATGGCCCATGATCTCGACCCATTTAGATCATCGCTTTGACGAATCGGCCACCCGTCAAAAACAAGTCGACGCAGTGGCTGATCTGGCGCTCTCCCTGCGGAAGAAATCCGAGTTGCCAGTTCTCATCGGCGGAGACTTCAATGCAGTGCCCGACAGCGATGAAATTCGCCGTCTCACGGGACGCTCACCGGTACGACATGCGAATTTAGTTTTTGCTGATATGTGGGAACTGCAAGGAGCCGGTCCGGGTCACACCTGGAGTGGATTGAATCCATACCTCGCAGATGCCAATTGGCCGAATCGACGCTTGGACTATTTGTTCGTCTCATGGCCCCGTCCCAAGCCGGCAGGGCACCCGAGACAGGTGTGGTTAGCGGGCACCGGACCTATTGATGGAGTCCAAGCCAGTGACCATTTTGCCGTCGTTGCCGATGTCGATGTTCCGGACTCAGAAACTTCAGTGGCGTAACGCTGTGAAATGAAACTGCAATGGCGGCTTAATCAAGCCGCCGCGGAGAAGTACGTCTGCCGCAGAAGATGGTGAGCGTCGCCAAGAAAAGGATCAGGACCTACCGCTTCACAACTTTCTCGAGCACACGCCGAGCCGTAGGTCTGATCAATGCTCTTGGCAATAGTCAAGAGATCAAGTCCGCTCTCTGGATATGTCGCTTGAGTGAGAAGCACAACAACTCGTCCGGAGGGTAGTCGCACCGCAATATTGCGGGCCCGATTCAAAGTGCCGGAGTGACCGAAGGTGCTTTCATCCCAGATCCACACACCAAGACCATAGTTGTAGTGAGTTCGTTGAATCATGGTTCGACGCGATGAAATCGAAAGAGGACTGATGGAAGCCTGTGGATCTAGTGCCGATATCAACCGCGCAGTCGACAACGCCGACATTTCCCAGCCTCCAGCTCCGAGAAGATTGACATATTCCCCGTTCATTTTCTGGCGACCTATTCCTAATGGACGAAAGACGTATCGAAAGGCGGCTTCTTCATACGACACATCGGTGATGGCATTGATAATCAATGAAAGAGCACAGAAGTTGGTATTTGAATACTGATAAGTGCCGGGATTATTGGGCTTGTCGCGATTGATGGTGTTCACAAATGCGTCGAAACAGGAGCTGTAGGTCGAATTGAACCAGCGGGTTCGATCATCTCCGAATCCCGACTGATGAGTGAGGAGCTGTTTGACGGTGATATCGCGCCAGGGTTCGGTGATCATTTCAGATGGCAAGATTTCTGCCATGGTTCGATCGAGAGTGAGTTGGCCCTCTTCGACCAAGCGCATGATGACCATGGCCGTGATGGCTTTCGATACGGAAGCCAGGGTCACCGGCGTGGTCAATGAGGTCCCCGATGAACTGGCTGAGAGTAAAACTCTTTGGCCCTGCATCACAACTAGTTGGTAGGGGCGTCCGCCAAGGAGGCTCTCGGCGTCCGCTAAGGCCGCCTCGGCCGGAGCGTCAAGTTGTGGAAATGACGGAACTTGGATCGCTGCTACTGAAGCATGACCAACGCCAAAACTGGTTCCAAGTATCACTGGAACGAGACCGATACCGACCACTCCAAATGATGAGCGAATAAGTGGTCGCCGACTTCGTTGCGACGTTCCGGTCAAATTCATGGCCTGATATTTCTAGCAGTCTCATGGGAAGTTCTCTCGGCAACGCCCGAATAGCTGGCTGTCATGGTGGGCCGGAATGTAGTTTCAAATGCGGCATGGCGATTTTGCGATTCAGTTTTGGAACGATGGGGTCTGGCAAGAGCACTCTTGCTCTTCAGATCCACCATAATTTGACGGTTCGACACCTTCGAGGTTTATTGCTGACGAAATTGGATCGAGACGGAACTCAAGTCACGTCGCGATTGGGAGTGTCCGCTCCTGCGGTAGAAATTTCACCTTCGGTAGATATTTTTGAGCTTGTTACGTCTCGGGCACCTTTGGATTTTTTGGTCTGCGACGAAGTTCAGTTCTATTCAGCGGAACAATGCGACCAACTGGCGCGGGTGGTCGATGACCTCGGTATCGATGTTTACGCCTTTGGTCTCATCACTGATTTTCGCGGGCTGCTTTTTGATGGAACGCGTCGAATGCTCGAAGTGGCCGATGAGCGAGTGGAGATGCAAGTTGAGGCCCGTTGCTGGTGTGGTTCACGGGCCACCCACAACGCCCGGGTGGTCAACGGGTTACTGGTTTACGAAGGTGAAACGGTGGTGGTCGGCGATACCAGCGAGGTTCCCCAGCCCATGTTCGGAGATGTCGTGCGTTACGAACTACTTTGTCGCCGGCATTACGTGCGTGGAGAGATGGGAACCACCCAACGCTGAGGTGCCGTTATAAAAGCGGGAAAGAATCAGTGCCAAGCACAGGGCATACGCTTGATGCCGTTGATGAATGAGCTCTGCAACATGGCTGGCTCGCCGGTGATGCGCATTTTGGGAAGTCGGCGTCGAATCTCGTCAAACATCACCGAAATTTCGCGACGTGCCAGGTTGGCTCCGAGACAAAAATGGGGCCCTCCAGCACCGAACCCGATTTGGGTCGGGGCAATTGGTCGGGTGACATCGAAGGTGAACGGATCAGCAAACATGCGCTCATCGCGATTGCCGGAGGCGTAAAACATCACGACTTTTTCACCTTCTTTTAGCTTTTGCCCTGAGAGCTCGGTGTCCTGAGTGACCGTTCGTCGGAAGTGAATCACCGGGGTGGAATAGCGAACAATTTCCTCAACAGCGGTCTTGGTGTGGGCTTCAAAATCGTTGAACCAAATTTCGCGCTGGTCCGGATTATCGGTGAGCAATTTCATTCCATGGCTGATGGCGTTACGCGTGGTCTCATTTCCGGCAACTACCAGGAGGATGAAGAAAGATCCAAACTCTTGGGCCGTGAGCCGTTCGCCATCAACGATGGCGTTCATCATGGCCGAGGTGACATCTTCTTGTGGATTGGCCACTCTACTCTCCCCAAGACTTTGGGCGTAGGTGAACATTTCGAGAGCGACGTTCATGAGATCTTCGTAGGTGCCGACAAACTCGGGGTCGCCAACGCCCAGGATCACATTGGTCCAGTGGAAGATTTTCTTGTGGTCTTCCTCGGGGATGCCCATCATGTCGCAGATGATGGCCAGTGGTAGGGCCGCGGCAACTTCTTCAACGAAATCGCATTCACCGGAGGGGAAGCGTTCAATCAGTTCGGTGACCAAACGGTCGGCCCGCTCGCGCACTTGTTCTTCAATTCGAGTGACCTCTTTGGGAGTGAAGCCGCGTGAAACGATATTGCGCAAGCGGAAATGCTTGGGATCATCCATATTGATCATGGATCCAAAAAACTCGTTCATCTCTTGGGGAAGGTCACCGATATTTGAGCCACGGCCACTGCAAAAGAGTTGTGGGTTGCGGCTGATATGCCAGATGTCGTCGTGACGGGTGACGGCGCGGTACCCGGGACCTGGAGGGAAGGGAGAGTTTTCAATGACTCTCTCATTGAAGAATTGGAAAGGTGATTCGTCGCGCAAGGTCTTGAAGGCCGCTTCGCGGTAGGCCCGATCTCGAACCCAGAACTCGGGATCGGAAAGGTCGATCTCATTGAGAGGAACCTTGGGGAGAGAGTCGGCAGAAATGCGGGTCATAGTGAAACCTTAGTGAGCCAGGAACCCATAGACCATTTCGCACCTAAGAACTCTTCCAGGACAATACTTG
>JBJOFA010000122.1:0-5136 GCA_046049015.1 Actinomycetota bacterium
CTCAGTTGGGGCAATCAAACCAGGCGGGCCAAAGGGAACTGAGTTGCCAAGTCCAGAGTCCACATGCCCGCGCGGACCTGCCGGAAGCGATGGCCCAAATTGGTAAGAGGCGCGTCGGCTCATGATGGGGCCGGCGATCACGTTCTCGCCCACTGTTTCATGGAGAAAGCCCACTGGGGCGATTACCCGGCAGCGACCAGCCGCCACCTCATCATCCGTAGTTACTCCCAGAACTCCACCGAAATGATCGGCGTGCGAATGGGTATAGATGACCGCAGTGACCGGCCACTCACCCAAATGTTCATTAATCAGCGCGCAGGCCGCACGAGCCGTATGTTCCACGGTGAGGGGATCAATGACGATCCAGCCTTTTTCACCGCGAAGGAACGTGATATTTGAAATGTCGTAGCCGCGAACTTGCCAGACACCATCGGCTACTTCAAACAGCCCGTGATGAGCATTGAGTTGAGCATGGCGCCAAAGATTTGGATTGACCGTGTCAGGAGCGTCATCGCTAAGAAATGAGTACTTCGAAATATCCCAGACGCTTCGCCCCTGTTGATTTGTGACGCGGCCATCAGGAATTGAGGCAATCCAGCCCCGTTTAGCCCGTTCGAAATCAGCCGCATCAAGAGGGGCACGAACGCTGGCGTTGTGTTGTGCGGTATGAGTCGATGCGGGTTTGGGATTGTTGTCAGGTTGATTCATGATCGTCCCTTGATGAAATCGGTTCGTCGGATCGCTGAGGTGTGAAATATTCGCTGAGGGCGAAATCCTCTGGTTGATTGAAAAATGAGCGAATGTGCGCAATGAGGCCAGACTCATCAACGGTGAAAGTCTCGATACTGGTGATCTCTACCTGGCGACCCTGAAGATCACCTTTGTTGACCATGAAGACGGCTGCCTCAAGGCCAACAGAAATGATCTTTTGGGGATGAAGGGTCCAACAGCGACCGGCAGTAAAAGAACGGTCCCAACTTTTATGGACGGCGTCAAGTCCGGTTTTCGGTGCCGAACCAACTGGGTCCTCAAAGACCATATTCGGCGAGAATAAGTCCACCCAGTTTGAACGTTGTTGGCTATTCCAGAACTCGACGTGCTTGGTAACGGCCCTGAGAGCGGGGTCCATCTTTGACCTTTCCACAGTTGAACAATCTGACGAGAGCGAAGTCTTTGAAGGCTCCCTTGAATGTAGTGGTTCAAGCTCAACTAGGTTGCCAGTGGTTGAATCTTCCACATAATGTTCGTGACCATAATTTTCTTTGTGGTCATTCTTGTGGTGGCAGCAGACTTAAGCGATGGGGGAATGTATGAACAACGGCAATTTCAGTCGGATGAAGTGTCTTATTTTGGTCGCCACGGTGACCGTGACCGCCTGTTCAGGCGATGGCTCTGATACCACTAGCCCGACGTCTGATTCCCCGGCTACCGCATCCACCATGGTGGCTGAGACTCAAGCACCGACCTACACCCCGACACCGCTGGCCTTTGAGGGCGTGAGTGAGACTGTTTTAGAAGGCCCCATCACGGGCGGGCTTGGCGTACCAATTATTGGCACCGGGGCCTTTGATGGCAGCGGTTTTGAATACGGAGAGACGGAATATTTCATTTCTGGAACTGCGAACTCTTATACCTCGGCCGATCCATTGAGTGAAGACGGCCAGTGGAATGTTGAAGTCAATGACTCTGCTGAGTACCGCACCCGCATTGTGGTTCGCCAACCCCTTGACCCGACTTCCTTTAATGGCACGGTGATGGTGGAGTGGCTGAATGTCACCGCCGGTCTCGATGTCCCGCCCGTTTGGTCGTTTTCTAAAGTGGAGATCATGCGTTCTGGCGCCATCTGGGTGGGAGTATCAGCCCAGCGTGTTGGTATCGAAGGTGGTGGCAATCCTTTGGGCGCCATACGCGTTTTGAAGAATGCAGATCCAGAGCGCTACGCCTCTCTCAATCATCCCGGCGACAACTACAGCTACGACATGTTCAGCCAAGTTGGAGCCACAGTGTGGCGTAATGCCGACGTCCTTTTCGAAGGTGCCACTCCAGAACGCATGATTGCCGCTGGTGAGTCGCAATCTGCTTTTCGCCTCACGACGTATTTGAATTCAATTTCCAAGACCCAGGATGTTTTTCACGGGTACTTAGTGCATAGTCGAGGTTCTCGGGCCGCCCAGCTTTCTAGTGATCCCGGTCCCGATGTGCCAGGACCACAGATTGCACGTATCCGTACTGATCTCACCCGACCGGTACTGACGTTGTCGGCGGAAACTGATGTCGTGGGACAAGCCCTTGGGTATCGACGAGCAGCTCAACCAGATACCGATGTTTTCCGTAGTTGGGAAATTGCCGGAACGGCGCATGCTGATGCCTACAGCTTGGGCATTGGCGATACCGACGATGGCTCGGGTCGCGGTGGTGCAGAACTTTTCGCCGCCATGTTGAATCCACCGAACTCGGTGTACTTCGGACTTCTAACCTGCGACTTGCCGATCAATGCTGGACCTCACACGTATGTTGTGAGGTCAGCCATTGCCGCTCTTGATCAATGGGTGCGAACCGGCACACCACCGAAGTCCATGCCGCCTTTGGAGAACACTGCGGATATTGAAGGTTTCGTTCTAGATGAACGGGGACTAGCGGTGGGTGGTATTCGAACGCCGCATGTGGATGTTCCCGTCGCAGTTCTGTCCGGGCTCGGACAGGCCGGCGGCAGTTTCTGTGGACTCTTTGGAACCACCAAACCATTCAGTGCTGAACAATTGGCCGCGCTCTATGTCGATAAAGCTGCGTACTTGGCTGAGTGGGCGCTAGCGACGGAAAGCGCAGTAGCAAGTGGGGCAATCCTGCCGGCTGATGAAGCCGAAGTCTTGGCTTCGGCCGAGCAATATCCGGGCTAGCAATTTTGAATGGTTCTCGATGCCGTCATGTATGCAGGTCGGCAAGGAACTTCTTGATAGCGGCATTCACCGGAGCGGGATGAGTCAGATTGGCCGCATGCGGTGCTCCGTCAACTGTGACCAGGCTGGCGGGGCCCGCAAGGCCACTCTTCAAGGTCTCTGCTTTGGCCACCGGAATAGCGGCATCGGCAGTTCCGTGAATGATCAGCGCAGGAGCGCTGATTTCACCTAATCGTGAGGTGACGTCGTCACGATTCATCAAGCAATCAAAGGCCAGAGAGAATTGGTCTTTGTCGAGTGCAGCCCATTTGGCAAACCACTCGGGCCACGATCCTGGTCCAAGAATGAGGCCGGCAATAATTTCTTGAACTGGTTCAGGTCCGTAGGCCATCCAGGCTTCACGCAATTGCCCGTATCCCTCAACTTTGTCGGCATCTTCGGTGCCCGCTTGGGTATCAATGAGAATGAGTCCGAGCACCCGTTCGGGAGCAGTCAGCGCCACGCGGAGGGAAATGAATCCTCCTTGGGACATGCCCCCGATAAAAGCTTTGTCGATATTGAGGTGATCCATGAGGGCCAATACATCGGCCGCTGAATCCCAATAGGAGAATGGTCCGGGAGCTGGTGTGGCGCCAAAGCCCCGCTCATCCCAGGCGATGACGCGGTGATAGGCACTGAGTGCTTCAACTTGGGGCTCGAACATGGAGTGATCCATCAAGAACCCGTGGCTCAAAATCACTGGCGTACCTGAGCCGCCAGTGTCTTGGTAGTAGACAGTTGTGCCATTGATCGAAGCGGTAGTCATGGCGTGACCATAGTGCACCCTGACCCCATGAATTCGAACTCTTGATTTCGAACCCGTGATTACGACCTACTGGTTGCGAGCGATGTAATCAGCCAGAAGGGCGTTGGCTTGCTTGGCTGCCTCGGTCAGCGTGGTTGCTACATCTCCACCCTGAAGCACAGTGGCAATAGCCCGAGCGGTCAAGGTGCGAATCTCGCGCTGTGGACCAAGAACTGCGCCAATGGCTGCGGACGATTCGGCAGCTTCAAGAAGCTGATCGTAGGCCACCTTGAAACGAGGATCGTTGGCGTAGGTGCTGGCAATGGGTTCAAGCTCGAGAGCTGACGAACGAATGGGGATATAGCCAGTTGCTGCAGCCCAAGTGGACTGGCTCTGAGGGCTAATCAAATAACTAATGAAATCCCAAGCAGCCGCGGCCCGCACGGGATCGTCCTGGTTCACCATCCACAACGAAGCACCACCGACTATGGCCCCGGGAGCATCAACTGAACCGGGCGCCGGCATTGGCCCAACTCCGATATCAGCCGCGGTGATTCCGGGGATCAAACCACCTTCAACTGTGCTGAGAACAGTTCCAAGGGCGGCCGAGGTGGCAATGGTCATCGCCGCAGCATTTGTCGGATCAGCCAACTTCAAGAGGGCATCTTGTCCACTGGGGTTATCACCCACGTTGTAGGCCAGACCATCGTTGACCAGCGTTTGGAGATCGGTCAGGAGATCAATTCCGGTTTGTCCGTCAAAGAGAACCTTGGTGGATGGAGCAATTCGACCGTTGTCATTATCAGAGAAAAACTCGCCAAGTTTGGCAAACCACTGTTCCAAGAACCAACCGCCACCACTGTCTGCGCCGGTATCAAGTGACAGTCCAAAAGTGGCTGCGCCACTATCAACAATGCTCTGCGATGTTGAACGCACCTCATCCATATTTTTTGGCGAGATATTGGGATCTAATCCTGCTTCGGCAAAGACTCTTTTGTTGTAGTACAAGACCGGGTTGCTCACGTTGAAGGGCATTGACCATTGGACACCTTCGGTCGCGTATTGATCGAGTGCCTTAGCGAGAAAGTCCGATGTGTCATAGCCCGCAGATTCAAGACAGGCTCCAACCGGAATGGTCGAATCAGTATCCCGTAAAACCTGGACGGCATATTCAGGAGATTGAACGATGTCCGGGCGGCTCGATTGACTGCTCTGTAGGTACTTATCGAGAGTCTGTTCGTAACCACCTTGGTTTTCCAGGGACACGGCGACCTTGGTTTGTGAAGCGTTATACGCCGCGGTTAGTTCTTTGAGGGCGTCTTCAAGATCCCCATTCATGCCATGCCAAAAGGTCAGGCTGACCGGTCCAGTCGCAGAATCAAGGGCAGTGGTATCGCAGGGCGGAAGGTCGGATAAAGGAGTGGCAACGGTGGTTTGAGGGCCCGAATTATCACT
>JBJOFA010000123.1:0-5135 GCA_046049015.1 Actinomycetota bacterium
CACTGATCATTTTGGTTCTCTTCATGGCCATTCAAAGCGCCCTGTACTTTCACATCTCTCACGTTGCTGGTGCTGCCGCCGCAGAGGGGGCTGCGGCAGCGTCGGCTAAGTCACTGACTACCTCTCAAGCCCTGCAGAGAGGAAGAGATCGTGCCAATGCGTTGATTCAAGAAACTGGAACTGCTCTCTCAGGAGAAACCATGGTTCTGGTGAGTAACGCTGAGGTACGGGTGACTGTCAGCACCAAAGTGCCGCGTGTCGTTCCCTTCTTTCCGCCTACCGTCAGTCGAACCGTGGTCGAACCACGTGAACGTTTCATTGCCGAGAATCTTCGATGATCCGACATCGATTGGATCGAACACTCCGTGGTGATAGTGGATCAACTGCCGTGGAGTTGGTTTTACTGACGCCAGTGCTGGTGGTACTACTTCTCTTCGTCGTCCATGTCGGACGTAGCGGCGAAGGATTGAGTGAACTTCGCCACGCAGCTGACCAGGGGGCTCGTGCTGCCTCTCTCGTTTCACGTTCTCGTATGGGAGCAGCCGCCGAACAAGCGGTCCGCCAAGACCTATTACTTTCGGGATCCAGTTGTGAACGTCCCACAGTGACTGTCAGCTTTCAAGGCTCAACTCTGAGTGCTTCGGTGCGAGTAGACGTGCGGTGTTGGGTGTCAGCAGCGGGACTGAATCTGCTTGGCGCTCGTCCGGTGCGCCTCTCTGCTTCTTCAACCGAGGTTATTGATCGCTTTCGTGGGGGACTCTCATGAAGGAACCAGCGAGCGATGCAGGATCAATTTCCGTTTTCGTTGTTGGCCTGGTGATGTCGTTTATGGTGAGCGCTGGGCTAGCTCTTGATGGTGGTCGACTGGTTTCGGCGCGGGTGGCCGTGGCTGATCATGCTGAAAATGCTGCTCGAATTGGTGCTCAGCAGGTGGGAGCTATGCGCAGTGGCTTAAGGATTCTGCAAAGCGGACCGGCGCGTATCGCGGTTTTGCAGTATCTCCGTCTACAAGGTCTAACCGGTGAAGTAGTGGTGCGAGACCGCACAGTTACCGTGACAACACGAATCACCCAACCAACAACCTTTTTACAGTTGGTGGGAGTTTATGAGCGAACGGTGAGTGCAACTCGGACCGCAGAAATCACTTCCTCGTGAAGGGATCATTGACGACCCGGGTCATTCGATTTCTCTTGGCGATGGTGATTCTTGCTCTGCCACCCTGGCTCTTAATGACTATTCCGAGTCTTCCTACGCTTTCGGAATTACCTCGTGTCGTTGAGACGTTGTTGCGAAGTGGTCAGACTCTGCGGCGGGGCGGTCTGCAAACTTCTGGTCTCATATCTCTCACAGTGGCAATTATCTGGCTGAGCTGGTTGCGTGTTGGCCTGGGTTTCCTTGGAGCACTGGGTCGAGTGATTAGCAACCGGCCTATACGCCGCCCTCATCGATGGGCGGTGAAGTTGGCCTTTTGGGGACTTATGGTCACGCCCACTGCTATTGCGGTGATGGTTCCTGCTGCTGTCAATGCGATGAGCAGCACCTTGGAGACGTCCGAAAAAGACTTCCGAGCCCAGTCCGTTTCGACACCTCATATTTTGATCTCGGCCCTGGTGGCCAGTGGAGTTCTTTATCGTTTACGTTCCCAACGCCTTCATCGTCTCCGGCAGGAAACAAAGGGTCCCCCAGAGGAGATTTTGAAGTGGGAGACAGCAATACAACGCGAAAACGAAGAACTCATTGCCGTTCGCCTTGAGTTGGCGGTTCGTGCCCTGCTGAAGATTCAAGCCACATCATTTCGCATGATCCTGCGCGGCAGAGACGGGAATCTATTGGTTGAGTTTCCCCATGATCGTTTGGCCCGCCCGCCCTGGAGCCAACACGGCTCACGAATCTGGCGTTTAGAAAGTTCCATAACGTTGGAACAGTTGGCCGAGCACACTCGATCCCAATCTGGCTCAATTCCACTTCTTCTTCCGGTGGGAGATACGACAGCCGGAGAAGTCTGGATCAACCTGCAGCAGGTAAAAGTCTTTGCTGTTCATGGTGATGGCCAAGACGCCGATCGGGTTTGGCGGGGCCTATGTCAATCCTTGGCCCTCTCGCCTTTTACTGAGCATGTTTCCATGCTCAGTATTGAAGAGCAAGGCCTACGTGGTCGGCGAGAAATAGTAATTCCCAATGTTGATCAAGCCGGTCTGATTGCCGAACAACTGCATAGCGAAGAAACTCCGGCCTTGATTTTGGACCAGCACCGCCAGTATCGAGATTCACTCGTGTCCGTGCTCCATCGACAGCGACCGCTCGACGGCGAATTCGGTATATCTCTGAATAGTGGGCGTTGGCTACTCCATCCCACGATGACCGAAATAGAACCCCACCGATGCGCCGACGTTGACCTTGAAACTCTTGATTCTTTGGTGGAAACACCGTCGACAGTTTCACGTGCCGCGCCGACTACTTCACGTTTGATACCCAATGCTTGTCCGGTGGATTTTGATCCCATAGTGGAGTTCCTTTCACCACATCGATTCATAGTTTCTGTTCTTGGGATTCCCCACATTCGGCACGTCACCGGAAAAGTTGTTTCTTTTGAAAGAAGCCGTAGTGAGGAGTTGGTCATTTGGCTGGCACTTCATCCCTCACAACAACGCCGCAGCGTTGCCAGGGCAGAGATGTGGAGTGTTGCTATCAAAGACGCCACATTTTCTAATGTCACGTCTGATGTTCGTCGAAGTTTGACTTTGCTGGAGCATCCACCGTGTGACTCCGATTGGTTGGGAGTCACTCTGACCGATGAATTACCTCTGCACCCTCTCATGGTCAGTGATGCCAATCTTCTCAGTCAATGTCTTGAACACGCTCGACGACGTCCTGAAGATCACGGTTTAGAAGTCTTGGAGTACGGACTTGGTTTAGTGACGGGCGCACCCTTTTCAAGTTCCACCTATCTGTGGCGAGATACCACTGGGCTTGGCACGGAATACGCCATGTTGGTGGTGCGAGCTGCCTTGCTTTTGGCCGATTTGTACATCGAACGGGGAGATACACATACCGACCAGTGGCGTGAGCGGGTGTACTGGGCCACATCTCAAGGCCTGCTGGCCGTACCGGGGCATGAAGATCTGGTGGTTCGCCGATTAGAAATGCACGCCTACAACGGCGACCAGGCGGCTTTATGCGCTGAATGGCAGGCCTACTGCCGGGCCCTGGCCAGCGATGATTGGGGGGATGTGAGTCCCAGCCAAAAGATGGTGGACGTCTGGAGGCGCCTCAGCGGGGGAGTCTGATACTCATCAGTCCTCGAAATCGTCTTCACTTTCCAACTCGGCGTCGCCCACCGGCAGTTCGGGGATGCCCTGTTGTTTGCGCAACTTCTCGATATTTCCAATGCTTGTTTTCAATTTCCTGTACCGAGTTCCTCCGGTGGAAATGGAAGTCAACTCACCCTGCAAGTTTTCGAAGTTTTTGGCCACCTTCTCGACTGCCTTGGTGTATTCATCCCACTGCTTGTTGAACAAGTTGATGAGGCGCATGACGTCAGCGGCGGTTTGTTCAGTGTGGAAACTCTCAGCAGCTTGACGTATGACCACCAAGAACGCATACAGCGTTAGTGGCGAACACAAGATGACCTTCTGTTCTAGGGCTTTGTCGATCAGTTCGGGACTGACCTCATGGACGAATCCGCTGATGCCTTCATTGGGAACGAACATCAAGACGTAGTCGATGGTGTTCTGGGCGGACTTGTCAATGTAGTCGCGTTTGGCCAAGGTGGCCACGTGTCCGCTTATCGCCGTGAGAAACGCTCGTTTGGTTTCGTTGCGCTCAGCATCGGAATTGGCATTGACGTACTCGACGTACTTATCGAGTGGAAATTTGACATCCATGAAGAGAACGCGGTTGGGTGGCATATCGAAGTGATAATCCGGACGTCCCCCGCCATCGATGATGGTTTGCTTGTGGTAGTTGATGCCTTCCATGAAGCCAGCGGCTCGCAACATATCTTCGGCGAGTCGCTCACCCCATTGGCCACGTGCCTGGGAGTTAGACAGAATGTCATGCAGACTCGCCGTGCGCTGGGTGAGAGCCTTGACGACATTTTCCATGCTCTCGTGTTGAGTAGCGCTTTTGGTTTGCAGAGAAACAAGAACTTCATTGATGCGATTGAGCTGAAGCCCCACTTGATCTTTGACCGTGTTCACGGTGGTATTGATCAGTTCAGTTTTCGATCCCAGTTGATCTGCACTGGCTTTGGTAATCAGTTCTGTCGCCAGTCGAAGGGACTCGTCTCGATCTAGACGAGCGCGCTCGTTGAGGTCACTGAGGGCCTTTGTCAAAGCGTCACTAACCGTGCGGCTGACTTCGGTCTGCAATACAGCAGTATCAATAGCGGGTTCAACGGCTGCGGGGTTACGGCCACCATTGCGCATGACTATGAAAGCACCAAAGCCGGCAACAATGATTCCAAGTAATGCTCCGAGCAAAATCTCCATACTTGGAGACTACGCCGAGGGTGTGACGTGGCCGAGAAGGCCGAGTGCTTTCATGGCTTCGCGCACCGAGGTCACGCCAATGGTTTTGATGCCAGCAGTTGTTGCGGGAGATTTGGCGGGGATGATGGCCGTTGAAAAGCCCAGTCGGGCTGCCTCAGCCAGTCGTCGAGAGGCGTGGGGAACTTGGCGTACTTCTCCGCCCAAACCAACTTCGCCAAAGGCCACGACATCGGGACGAACGGGTTCACGAGCGAGCGCTGAGAGCACCGCCAAACACAATCCGAGGTCACTTCCAGGTTCGGTGATTTTCACGCCTCCCACCACTGAGGCGTACACGTCATGCGTGCCCACCGGTTGGCGTAGGCGCTGACCAAGCACGGCCAAGAGCATCGCCAGACGGGTGTTATCCAAGCCCTGGGCACTGCGTCGGGGAGGAGTATCGCCACGAACTTCACTGGTAAGAACTTGCAATTCCACCATTAAAGGTCGCTGGCCTTCCAGAGTGGGCACCACCACACTGCCGGCAATTCCAGTTTGGCGATCGGAAAGAAAAAGAGCACTTGGATCGGGAACGCCGCGCATTCCTACTTCGGCCATTTCGAAGAGGCCAAGTTCAGTCGTTGGTCCGAAGCGGTGTTTCGAGGC
>JBJOFA010000124.1:0-5301 GCA_046049015.1 Actinomycetota bacterium
ATGTTGCTGGCGAAGTTACGTAACGGTGCCGATCAAGGCACGGCGCGGATGTCATTGGAGATGGGCACTCGTGGGGGTGCTGGTTGCCTAGGCCGAGAAGGCGAAATCGGACAATTGAGCGTCGGTGCCGTCGGCGATGTGACGGTGTGGTCGTTGACCGGACCTTTGTTCGCTGGTGCTGTTGCTGATCCCATTGAAGCTTGGTTGCGGTGCGGACCAAGTCGGGCCAAACATACGGTGATCAACGGCAAAGTTGTGGTGCGCGACGGCGAAGTGACGAATAACAATCTCGATGCCATGGTGCGCCGTCACAACGAGATCAGCGCCCGGATCCAAGGTCTGTGAAAACTCCACGTCGCCCAGCGGCTGTCCTCTGGGATATGGACGGCACCATCGTTGATACCGAACCGTATTGGATTGCTGCGGAATTCGAGATCGTGGAGTTACACGGCGATACTTGGTCGCATGACCTCGCGAAAGCGGTGGTCGGTTTCGATCTGCTCGACTCTGGGGAGTTCATGCGCCAACACGGCGGAGTGCGACTATCTGCTCCCGAGATCGTGGAGTTGTTACTGGATCGAGTCGTGGCGCGATTGCGGGACAACGTTCCCTGGCGACCCGGGGCGCGCGAGTTATTGACTGCGGTGCGCGATGCCCAGATCCCGAGCGCCTTGGTGACGATGTCGTGGCGACGATTCGCCGATGAAGTCGTGCAGTGTCTACCCGAAGGTTCGTTCACGGTCACGGTTGTCGGCGATGAAGTCACCGAGGGTAAACCTCATCCCGAGCCGTATCTCTTGGCGGCCGAGAAGTTAGGCGTAGATCCCCGGGATTGTCTTGCTATTGAAGACTCGCCGACGGGAGCACGATCAGCATTGGCCGCCGGCTGCTGGGTCCTGGGCGTCCCCAACATCGTGAATATCCCTGAAGATTTAGGGCCACGTTTAAATCTGGTGAAAACACTCGACGGGCTCCGAGTCGAAGACTTGAGTATTCCAGCGTGAGAATTTTTTGAAAACTTAATTACCCCAGCGGGACTGACCGAAACGGTAACCCACACTGCGGACCGTTTGAATGAGATTGGCTTGCTCTTCGCCCAACTTGGCTCGCAGACGTCGAATATGAACGTCCACCGTACGAGCACCGCCGTAATAGTCATAACCCCAAACTCGTGACAACAAAATCTCGCGAGTGAAAACACGACCCGGATTCTGCGTCAAGAACTTGAGCAACTCGTATTCCATGAATGTGAGATCCAGCGGACGACCATCAATTGAGGCTTGATAGGTCT
Source organism: Actinomycetota bacterium (assembly GCA_046049015.1). GTDB lineage: Bacteria > Actinomycetota > Acidimicrobiia > Acidimicrobiales > Ilumatobacteraceae > Casp-actino8. The sequence goes on from JBJOFA010000124.1 coordinate 1,292, forward strand.
CAAGATTCAAGACCAGTCCGCCGTAGTCCACAACTTCGGGGCGAATGACTGCAGTCTCATGGGCCACCAAGTGGCGCAGACGCGCTTCAAGTTCCCGAGGATGAAACGGCAAGAGACAGAAATCATCAAACAGTTCATCGCGAAGAGTCAACTCTTCAAGTTGAGCTCCGGTAACCAAAATCAATAGCGGAACGGGGGCGCCATCGCCTTTACGTAGAGCTCGGCATACCGCCCATGCGCCATCCAAGTCGGCATCACCGGCCACAATGGCGGCGGTCCAACCATCTGTTGGTTCAGATTTTGATAGCTCATCGGCTGAAGCCAACGCTTTCCAGCGAAATCCACCCAGATCAAGCGTGCGTGCCAAGTCCGATGGCGGAGGATCAGGAAAGACGGCTATGAGATCCATGATTTCACGCTCACGATCACAGGCTCTTCAAATACCGCTGCAGTTCAAACGGCGTGACTTGAGTCTTATAGCCGCGCCATTCCGATCGTTTGTTGCGGAGGAACCATTCAAAGATGTGCTCCCCGAGGGCTTCGCGCACCAATGTCGACGACTCCATCACCCGCAAAGCATCTGACAATGACTGCGGAAGTTGTTCAATGCCCATTTTCTGTAGTGCATCGTCACCCATCTCGAACAAGTTGGCGTCAGCTTCGGGCGGCAATTCGTAGTTCTGCTCGATACCCCGGAGCCCGGCGGCCAAGATGACCGAGAAAGCCAGATACGGATTGCAGGCCGGATCAGGTGAGCGATATTCAATGCGCGTGGCCGAGGGATTGGCTCGCTTGGGCACTGGTACTCGAATCAGTCCGCTGCGATTGTTGCGGGCCCAACTGACATGCACTGGAGCTTCGAATCCGGGAACCAGTCGTTTGTAACTGTTCACCGTCTGATTGGTCACCGCCGTGATCTCGCTGGCGTGAAAGAGCAGACCGGCCATGAACTTCTTCGCCGTTTCCGACAAGTTGTAGCGATCATCAGCGGTGTAGAAAGCGTTGCTGTCATCACCTTGGGAAAGTTCAGATTCGGCGACATTATTAAACAGCGACATATGCAAATGCATACCGCTGCCTTGTACTCCTTCAAGAGGTTTGGGCATGAAGGTGGCGTGCACCCCTTGCGCTGCGGCTACTTCTTTGACGACCAGTCGAAAGGTCATGACACTGTCGGCCATAGTCAAGGCATCAGTGTGTCGTAAATCGATTTCATGTTGCGATGGTGCATCTTCATGGAACGAATACTCGACGGGGATACTCATGGTCTCCAGCGTGCGAATGGTTTCCTTACGCAATGAACCCGTGATATCAGTGGTGGTCAGATCAAAAAACGATGCTTCATCCAAAGGTTTGGGAGGCTGACCCGGCTCTGGTGGAGCGAAATAGAAAAACTCAATATCGGGAGCCAGAAGAAAATCAAAACCCAGATCTTGGGCTCGGCGGAGATTGCGCCGCAATACCTGTCGAGGGTCACCACCAAAGGGTGAACCGTCCAAGTTGTGAATATCGCAAAATACGCGAGCTTCGGGAGATTTTGAATCTGCCCATGGCAACATCACGAAAGTATTCGGATCGGGGATAGCCAGCACATCGCTCTCTTGAATACGAGAGAACCCGTCAATAGAAGATCCATCAAAGGTCATGCCGTCTTCCAGAGCGTTTTCCAATTCAGCTGGACTGATGGCAAAGCTCTTCAAGTTGCCCACGACATCGGTGAACCACAAACGAATGAGACGGACACCGCGTTCTTCTACGGTCCGCAAGACGTAGTCACGCTGTGGATTCAGCATGTTCATGGCTCCAGTCTGCCGGTGGTTAGTCAAGAATTGACACAGTTAATTGGCTAGTAGCTACTTTGCTAGTAGTTACTTGGCCCGTAAAAACAAAACCGTAAAAGCAAAACCGGGGCCAGAGGACCTGACCCCGGCTTAGATTTTTTACTTGATCCGGACTGATTCAGCGGCCACAGACTGTTTCAAGAATCAATCGGGTCACGGTGTACGGATCGCAGTTCGCATTGGGGCGACGGTCCTCGGCGTAACCCTTACCGGCCTTCTCGACCTGCCACGGGATACGGATCGAAGCACCGCGGTTGGACACACCAAAGCTGAACTTGTTCCATGGGGCCGTCTCATGCTTACCGGTGAGGCGACTCTCAATGTCGTGTCCGTAATTCGTGACGTGCTCCATGACCTTCTTGCTCAAGGCTTCACAGGCGGCGTTGATGGCCTTCATGCCAGTGTCATTACGCATGGCCTTAGTCGAGAAGTTGGTGTGCGCACCAGCACCGTTCCAGTCGCCCTTTTGCGGCTTAGCGGCCAGTGAGATCACTACGTCGTAATCCTCAGCGATGCGATGCAATAACCAACGAGCCACATGCATGTGATCGCTGACGGTTAAGGCATCGGCCGCACCAATCTGGAATTCCCACTGTCCGGGCATGACTTCGGCATTGGTGCCTTCGATCATGAGACCGGCGTCGAGGCAGGCCTGCGTGTGCTCTTCGATGATCTCGCGACCAATGACGCGACCGGTGCCGACTCCGCAGTAATACGGGCCCTGAGGCTCGGGGAATCCACCACCGGTGGGGAAGCCGAGCGGGCTGCCATCGGGACGAAGCATGGTGTATTCCTGCTCGATGCCGAAGATCATTTCTTCGCCGGCGAACTTCTTGGCCACTTCAGCGCAAGCAGCGCGGGTGTTGGTTGGGTGAGGCTCGTTGGTACGAGCCAACTTCACCTCGCAAAGAACCAAAATGTTGTCGCCACCGCGGATGGGATCCGGGCAGGTGAACACGGGTTCAAGTGCGCAGTCGGAAGCCTCACCAGTGGCCTGATTGGTGGACGATCCGTCAAAACCCCACACCGGAGGTGTGGTGACGTCATCGGCCAAGATTTTCGTCTTGGAACGAAGTAGGGGCGTCGGCTCGGTGCCGTCGATCCAGATGTATTCGGCTTGATAGGCCACAGGGGTCCTCCGTAGGGAATCCGGCAGTGCCGGTGTTAATTGGGGCGACCTCAATCTCGCAGCGAGGGGTTTCGCTCCCGTTGCCCGATTGTGAACGCTGTGTGAACGGTAACCGGGCGGCGGGTCTTTTCAGAAGTGCGGAGGTGACTATCCCCACGGCTGGGCCCCGCCATTAGCCTCAGCGTTGTGACGAGGTCATCGCGTGGATTACGCCTGGGTTTGGCCCAACTCAACCCGATAGTGGGCGATCTCGCCGGAAATAGCGAGGCCATTGCGTCGGCCTATGCCCAGGCCGAGGCGGTGGGCTGTGATGTGGTGGCCTTTGGAGAATTGTCGGTGACCGGCTATCCACCCGAAGACTTAGTCCTGAAACCCGGCTTCGTTCGCGATAATCAAGCTGCATTACAGACCTTGGCGGCCCAAACCGGACGGTGTGTGGCAGTCATTGGTTTTGTGGATTCCGGCGAAGGGGTCGTGCCCGCTACCGGTCGACCAGTGCTCTATAACGCCGCGGCGGTGTGCGCCAACGGCATGGTGCACGGCATCTACCGCAAACGTCTGCTTCCGAATTACGACGTCTTTGATGAAGATCGAACTTTTCAACCGGGCACTGGCTCTCATCAGCTGTACGACATCAATGGGGTGCGGGTGGGCATCACCATTTGTGAAGACATCTGGTTTGCCGATGGACCGGTAGCCGAACAGGCCGCTGGTGGGGCTGAGATCAACATCAACATCAATGGTTCGCCGTATCACCGCGGCAAAATTCACGAGCGCCAGCAGATGTTGTCAACTCGGGCCCTTGAGACCAACTGTCCCATTGTCTATGTCAATCAAGTCGGGGGACAAGACGAATTGGTTTTTGGCGGTGAGGTAGTGGCGCGCCTCGCGCAGTTCAGTACCGAGTTGATGTTCGTGGATTTTGAAATCCCTGAGAGAGATATCTCAAAAACATTGCCGGTCATTTCGGTGAACAAAGATCTGGTGGCGTCGCGTTACTTTGCGGAGTTGCAACCTCGGATTGCTCCTCAACGTCAAGA
>JBJOFA010000125.1:0-5101 GCA_046049015.1 Actinomycetota bacterium
GGCTGAAATTCAGACTGGTGTACGGCTTGGAATAAGACATTCATGAGGGGGCCGAGGGAGTATCAATGATTGATACAAAACATGAGTCGAAGTGACTTAGAATCTGCGTTTTCAGGTTGGAGGCCGTGATTCAGAGCGCTAACTTGACACGAGGCAACGCAACTTTCGGACTCGAAATGGAATACAGACCGGGTTTAGTCGGTTGTCAGCCCTGTCGTAATAAATAGTTCGTAATAGATAGTTCGTTTCAACCCCGGCGGGTCGGCCCTCCGGAATACACAGTGAGGTTTCATCATGGCCAAGGCAGTCGGTATCGATCTCGGCACCACCAACTCCGTCGTCTCGGTTCTCGAGGCTGGCGAACCAGTCGTCATCCCCAACTCAGAGGGCTCCCGGACCACCCCCTCGGTCGTGGCTTTCTCCAAAGCCAGTGAGGTACTGGTTGGCGAAGTTGCCAAGCGCCAGGCCATCACCAACCCCGACCGCACCTTCCGCTCCATTAAGCGCCATATGGGCACCAACTGGCGGAGCGAAGATATTGACGGCAAGCAGTATTCGCCTCAAGAGATCAGCGCCCGAACCTTGATGAAGTTGAAGCGAGACGCCGAGGCCTATCTTGGCGACACCGTGACCCAAGCGGTCATCACCGTTCCGGCCTATTTCGACGATGCCCAGCGAACCGCGACCAAGGAAGCCGGTCAGATCGCCGGACTCGAAGTTCTGCGCATTATCAACGAGCCGACTGCTGCCGCTTTGGCCTACGGCTTGGAAAAAGGCAGCGAAGACGAAACTATTTTGGTCTTCGACTTGGGCGGCGGAACCTTCGACGTCTCGGTACTAGAGATTGGCGACGGTGTCTTTGAAGTCAAGAGCACTCACGGTGACACCACTCTCGGCGGCGATGATTGGGATCAGCGCATCATCGATTGGTTAGTCAACCAATTCAAGTCCGCACACGGTGTTGATCTTGCCGCTGACCGTATGGCGACGCAGCGTCTGAAAGAAGCTGCCGAAAAGGCCAAGATTGAACTAAGCCAAGTTCAGCAGACGCAGATCAATTTGCCCTTCATCACTGCCACACCTGAAGGACCATTGCACTTGGATGAAACCTTGACTCGGTCAAAGTTTCAAGAGATGACTGCTGATCTGATCGAACGTTGCCGTGTGCCGTTCGAGCAGGCCATCAAGGATGCTGGTTTGACCAAGGGTCAAATCAATCACGTGATCATGGTGGGTGGATCGACGCGTATGCCGGCGGTTCAGGACCTGGTGCTTTCCTTGACCGGTAAGGAACCCAACAAGAGTGTGAACCCGGATGAAGTTGTGGCCATCGGCGCGGCAGTCCAAGCCGGTGTTCTCAAGGGCGACGTCAAGGACGTCTTGCTCTTGGACGTAACTCCGTTGTCATTGGGTATCGAAACCAAGGGTGGCGTCATGACCAAACTCATTGAACGCAACACCACGATTCCCACCAAGCGCACTGAAGTGTTCACCACTGCCGAAGACATGCAGCCCTCGGTGGAAATTCATGTTCTGCAGGGTGAGCGCGAAATGGCTTCGTACAACAAGACCCTGGGCAAGTTCCAGTTGGTGGATCTGCCGCCGGCTCCCCGCGGCATCCCGCAGATTGAGGTCACCTTTGACATTGATGCCAACGGCATCGTGCACGTCAGTGCCAAAGATCGGGCCACCAACAAAGAGCAGTCGATGACCATTAGTGGTCAGTCGACCTTGTCGAAAGACGACATTGATCAGATGGTCAAAGATGCTGAAGCTCACGCTGAAGAAGATCGACAGCGTCGTGAAGAGGCCGAGGTTCGAAACAACGCCGATTCACTCGTGTATCAGACCGAAAAGGTTCTTCGTGATCAAGGTGACAAGGTCACGGCGGAAGAAAAAGCCGCCGTTGAGGAGCCACTGGCGAATCTGAAAAAGACTTTGGAAGGTAATGACACCGCTTCGATCAAGGTCGCTACTGAAACCTTGATGACTGCCAGTCAAGCCTTCAGCCAGAAGTTGTACGAAGCTGCAGCACGTGATTCGAATGCCGCGGGCACTTCGGCTTCTGGTCAGTCCGCCAGCGGCAATGATGACGAGATTGTCGACGCCGAAATCGTCGACTCTGACAACTGAGCTTCGCCGTTATGGATGCCGACATGGTCGACGAGAGCGAAAGTGAGAACGTTGCATCAGCAGATGGTGAAGCCATTGCTGATGCAACGGGATCGTCTGAAACAGATCTAGCCGAAGTTGATGTCGAAGCCTTGATTGCCGAGCGGGATTCCCTTCGGGAAATAGCGCAACGAATCCAAGCTGATTTTGAGAACTATCGCAAACGGGTGGTCTCTCAAACCGCCGATGACATCGACCGAGCCACTGGTCGGATCGCCGAATCACTTTTGGCAGTTCTCGATGCCTGTGAAGCGGCTTTCGTGACTCATCCCACCGAAATTGAGCCACTCTTCAACTTGTTGTTGAGTGAATTGAAAAAGCAGGGGCTCGAGGTCATGAATCTGCAGGGTCAACCATTCGATCCGGCTATGGCTGAAGCAGTCATGCATGAAGCTGGCGACGGAGACGGCAACTCAGTAGTCGTTGAAGTCATGCGAACCGGCTACGTGTGGAAGAACCGAGTTCTGCGCGCTGCACTGGTGAAAGTTCGCGGCTGAATAGGCGAGGGGAGGTGATCTCAGATGACCGCACAGCGTGAATGGTACGAAAAGGATTATTACGCCATCCTTGGCGTGTCGAAAGACGCTTCGGCGAAAGAGATCACCAAGTCGTATCGCAAATTGGCTCGTGAAAATCACCCTGATGCCAAGCCGGGTGACGCGGCAGCAGAAGAACGCTTCAAGGAAATATCTGCTGCCTACGACGTGCTCTCCGATGAGACCAAACGACGAGAATATGACGAGGTGCGTCGCCTCGGTCCAATGATGGGAGGTGCGGGAGGATCTCAGTTCACCACCGGAGACGCTGGTGGTTTCGAAGACATCTTCCGCATGTTCTCCAATGGACGTGGTCGATCAGGCGCCGGTGTGGGACCTCGCCGGGGGTCCGATATCGAAGCATCGCTCGTTCTTGACTTCACCGAAGCGGTTCTTGGCGTCACGACCACCGTGCATCTCACTAGTGATGCCCGATGCGGAACCTGCAACGGTTCAGGTGCTCGACCCGGGTCAACTCCCAAGGTTTGTACCCAATGCGGCGGGCGGGGACAAGTAGATGAAAACCAAGGGTTCTTCTCCTTTGCTTCGCCGTGTTCTCGTTGTGGCGGGGCCGGGCAGATCATTGAAGATCCCTGCGGTGTATGTCGCGGTTCGGGAATTGAAAAGCGCAATCGTGAAGTCAAAGTCCGGGTTCCTGCCGGAGTCGATGACGGTCAGCGCATTCGATTGGCGGGTAAGGGAACACCGGGTCGTAATGGTGGACCAAGTGGCGACCTCTTTATTATCTGTCGGGTTTCACCGCATGCCGTCTTTGGCCGGGATGGGCTGAATCTCACAGTCAGGGTGCCGGTGACTTTCGCTGAAGCAGCCCTTGGGGCTGATGTAGAGGTACCAACACTTACTGGTGAAAAAGTCACGTTACGAGTAAAGCCTGGGACCCAAAGCGGCTCACGTCAACGGATCAAAGGCCGCGGTATCGATACCGTCAAACGACAGGGCGACCTCATCGTCACTGTCGATATCGCCGTTCCCACTGAACTCAGTGATGAAGAACGGCGGGTCATTGAAGAGTTGGCCCAAGTCACCGTCGTCAATCCACGTCAAGTTACTCAGGCCCGCCAAGTATGAGATGGTGAGATGAGATGAATCAGCGCCACACGCGATCACGCGACACCGAGCCTGCGGTGTATGTCATCTCGGTTGCCGCGCAGTTAGCCGGTATGCATCCGCAGACTTTGCGAATCTATGAACGTCGCGGTCTACTGCAACCGGCGCGAACCCAAGGAGGCAACCGTCGTTACAGCGATGTAGATATCGCTCGACTCCGCCGTATTGCGGAACTCACCGCTGAAGGTATGAATGTCGAAGGAATACGTCGGGTCATGCACCTTGAAGCCGAAGTACGCCGTCTACGTGATGAAGTTGATCAATTACGTCTTCTCGCCGCGCAACCGCGCCGCCCTCGAGACCGTGCCGGGTTGGGACATGCCCGATACCGTGCTCGTCGTCGACGAAGCCCACAATCTGCCCGAGCGGGCGGCGGAATGCCTTTCGCTCCGCGACGACGATCAGTCGGCGGCGGACTTCGCCTTCACGCTCACCCGCTTCCGCGCGCCCGAAGCCTGGTGCCAGACCGCCCAGAGGTGGGCCGACTTCCTGCATCGACTCCCCAAGGCCGACGCGCTCTCCCCGGACGACCGGATCGAAGCGATGGCCATCGCGGAACGGATGTCGGTGCTCGCGGCCGAGCACCCGTTCAATACCGACGACCTGCCCGACGCCGCCAAGCAGGCCGTCTGGAACGCCGCTTCGTGGTCCGACCGGCTCGAAGCCGCCGACCTCGGCTGGCTCCTCTGGTCGCCGAAGCCCGGTCTGCTGAGCCTCGACTGCCTTTCCGCCGCCAAGGCCACCGGCGAACGCCTGCGCGCCTTCGGGCATGCCTTGCTGATGACCGCGACGCCCGGGCCGCGCGGCTCGCTCGCCGCCGACTGCGGGCTGGATTCCGATCATCTCGTGACCGTGCACGCCCTCGCGCCGTGGCGTCAGGGCGCCTACACCGTCGCCATCGACGGACGCGTGGACACGCGCCTGAAGACCCGCGAGACGCACATCGCCCGCACCGCCGCCGCGCTGCTCCGCCTCTCGCAGGAAGGCGCGGTCGCCGCGTTCTTCCCTTCGTACAAGTACGCCGAAGCCGCGGTGAAAGAAGTCAAGAACCTCGACCCCAAGGCCGACGTCGCCCTGCAGCCGCGCGGCCTCGGCCCCGACGGCACCGCCCGGTTCGTCGAAGATTCCCTGAACCGCTACACCATCCTCTGCCTCATCCTCGGCGGCTCGCTCGGCGAAGGCGTCGACATGCTCGGCGGACGCATCCGCTCCGCCGTCGTGATCGGCCCGGCGCTCCCGGAGGTCAACGCGCTCCAGGAAGCCCG
>JBJOFA010000126.1:0-5099 GCA_046049015.1 Actinomycetota bacterium
AACAATGCGGTACGAACCACCTTCGCATTCACAGGGAAAACTAGAAATCAAACCCTCAGGGACGCCATAACTGCCGTCGCTGGGCACGGCCATTGAGACCCAATCGCCCTTTTCTGTTCCCAAGGTCCACGACTTGATGTGGTCGATTGCGGCATTGGCTGCCGATGCAGCCGATGATGCCCCGCGGGCCTCGATGATGGCGGCCCCTCGTTTGGCAACTGATGGGATGAAGGTGCTGTCCACCCAGGTGTGATCATTGACCGCCTGGTAGGCGTTCTGCCCGTCGACTTCACAATGGAAAAGATCGGGGTACTGCGTTGTCGAGTGATTGCCCCAAATAGTCATCTTCTTCACACCGGAGACCGGCGCATTCAACCGTTGGGCGATTTGGGATACGGCGCGATTGTGATCGAGTCGGGTCATCGCTGTGAATCGACCAGGATCAAGATCTTTGGCGTTCTGTTGGGCAATGAGGGCATTGGTATTAGCCGGGTTGCCCACAACCAGGACCTTCACATCTCGTTTCGCACTACGTGATAAGGCCTCACCTTGTGGCTTGAAAATTCCACCATTGGCCGAAAGCAGGTCAGCGCGTTCCATACCGGCTTTGCGCGGCATAGCCCCGACTAAAAGAGCCACATCGACATCAGCGAAGGCCGCATCGGCATCGTCGGTGGCCACAACCCCAGCCAATAGGGGAAATGCACAATCATCCAATTCCATCCGAACTCCGTCGAGAGCCTTGAGTGCGGGAGTGATTTCCAATAACTGAAGGATGACCGGGGTGTTCGGGCCAAGCATGGCGCCCGAAGCAATTCGGAATAAAAGGCTGTAGCCAATCTGGCCGGCTGCGCCGGTTACTGCAACACGTACGGGGGAAGTCATGGTTCCAGCGTAGGTCCCCTGGTGTCGTGGTGAAAACTCAGGAATAAGCCCTTAGGTCCTGCCGAGAGCCTTCCAGATGAGTTGGGCATAAAAGATTCGGCCATCCTTGTCCAGGTGAATGCCGTCTTGGGTCAAACACGCTCCGATACAAGCGTCGGCTTCACGTTCCCAGTCCAAAACCATCACATTGGGATATCGCGCTGGCAGAGCGCGAATTCGTTCATTATTCGGGGCGGTCCAATCGCGTCGGGCTTTACTCGTCAAAATGACCACTGTTCGCACTTCGGTCAATGAACTCATCATCCGATCCAAAGTCTCTTGACTCATGGGACCATTTGTTCCGAGATGGATGACTACCGAGTCCATGGTGACGCCAAGCTCCTTGAGCTGCCAGAAGATATCGGCACCCATTTTCCCTTGGCGATCTTGAGCGGCATCAACAACGACTCCAAGTTCGGCTAACGCCCCAGCTGCTCCCTTCATGACCGAATCACCGAGAGCGAAAATTTCATATCGCTTGGCCGGAGCTTCAGTTGCCGGCGGAGCCGAGTCATCAGGGTTCGCCGTCGGCGCGACCGAAGTCGTTGTGGCAGTCACTTCCTCCAAACTGTCGACGATGGCACTTTCCCCCTCGTCAAGAGCCGCCTGCACCTCGTTTGGTCGATTTTCTGCGGTGGCCAAACTGAATCCAGCAAACGCCGGAAGAGCAATAAGGATGGCAGCCATTCCGATTGCCGGAAGGCGCGAGTTTTTCGCCCCCTGTTGAAAGATAGAGGCCCAAGTCGCTTTGAAACGTCGCTCGCGAATTGGTAGTTCGATAAACCGGAAAGAAATTTCGGTAATGAGCGCCGTCACCACCATGGCGCCGAGAAATTCATGGACTTTAAGCGGAATACCGGTCTCATGACGGAGCGCTTGGAAGACCGGCCAGTGATACAAGTACAGACCATAGGACCGTTCGCCAATTGCTCGGAAGACTGGGTTGCCGAGAATCTCTCCACTCAACGATTTGGTGTGAGCCACTGCGGCGATGATCAGCAGTGTGGCTAGTCCGGTGAGAAAAAATCCTCCTCGGAACAGCCACGGATCTGCATAGGTTCCTTCTTCGCCGACCAATTCGGTGATGTGGAGACTCCAGATGAGATAACCGAGCAGAGCCAAACCACCGACAGCAAACGGATCGAGGTGGCGACCCTTTTTCTTCATCGGACCGCGCAACAGCGCATACGGCCGCCATACCAAAGCCATCGCCGCTCCGAGCAGCAAACCAGTGGCCCGCGACGGAGTGGACAGATAGAGAACATCAACTTTGCTTACGCAACGCCCGGCGATGGTCCAATAGGACTCCGGTGTAGAAGCACAATCCGCGCCAATGCGCCCCGTCGGCATCAGCACTCCAACGATGAACACAATGGTCAAGGAAATAGCACCGAACCACAGTGCCACTCGAGGAAGGCTGCGGCGACCTTTTCGAAGAATCAACATCATCGCGAGGGGCCAGATCAAGTAGAACTGCTCTTCTACGGCCAACGACCACAAATGCCGGAGAGGCGCAAAGTCATTCACGGCCGTGTAGCCAGCCCCCACCCAAACTTGGAACCAGTTGGAACCATAGAGCAAACCCGCTACGACATCACCCCGGAGCGCACCGAGGGCATTTCTTTCAAAAAAGGCGGTCCAAAGAATCAGAAGTAGGAGCATCACAAAGAGAGCTGGTAAAAGTCTTCGGGCCCGACGAATCCAAAAATCGCCCAGGCTCACCGACCCAGTCCTCTCGTGCTCGGCTACGAGCAACAAGGTGATCAGGTAGCCACTGATGACAAAGAAGACCTCAACCCCGAGAAAGCCACCAGGAAGCCAGGATGAGTTGGCGTGATAGATGATGACCGCGACCACGGCCAAGGCTCGCAAGCCGTCAAGTCCCGGGAGGTACGGAACTCGGCTTACCTGAGTTGCTTTTTGTGCCGTTGAGGTCGTTGGCATGGAATATCAGTCTGCCCGCCTGGAGGGGGTCAATGCAGTCACTTACGGCCGAAAAGACCCAAGTTCGCGTAGATCTCTCGAGTCGCAGTACTGCGGTTCAACGTATAAAAGTGCAATCCCGGAGCTCCGACATCTAGCAAGGCCTGGGCAAGTTCCGAGGCGGCCTCGACCCCGATCTTGCGGACTTCATCGGGATCATCAACATCTTCGAGTCGGTCAGCGAGCCACTGCGGAAATGCGGCTCCCGACATCTTGGCCATGGTGGTGATCTGAGTCTTGTTTGTCACTGGCATGATTCCCGGAAGCACCGGCTTGTCTATGCCGAGTGCCAGGAGTTCTTCGCACAGGCGTACGTAGACGTCTATTTCAAAAAAGAACTGGGTAATGGCAAAGTCGGCGCGCCCTAATTTCTCAGCTAAGTATCGCCTATCGGTAACTCGATCTGGAGAACGTGGATGCAGTTCAGGATGAGCCGCCACCCCGGCCGAAAATCGACCCCCAACGAGAACATCATCCAATAATTCACTAGCGAAGCGATAGTCACTCACTTGGTCCACGCCGTTGTCTTGGCGCGGTGGATCTCCACCGAGGGCCAAGATGTTCTCAATACCGTCGTGGGCATAATTTTCAAGGATGCTGTTGACCTCTTGCCGACTGTGCCCTTGACAGGTGAGATGAGCCATTGGGGTGATTTCTGTTTCCCGGCGGATCCACGAAACCAGTTCCTGAGTGCGTTGGCGAGTGCTCCCCCCTGCACCGTAGGTGACACTGACGAAACTTGGTTTCAGGGGACCTAACTCGGCAATGACTTGAACCAAATTTTGCTGAGCTTCATCAGTTTTCGGGGGGAAGAATTCAAAGGAAAACGTCTGACCTTGGGCCAAGAGGTCAGAGATCCGAGTCATGTCTTCAGTTTAGAAGTGGCTATGCGAATAAGAAGCGACTCTGTAAATTTGAAGTAGCTAATGGCGGAAGTGACGTTCGGCAGTAAAGACCATGGCCAAACCACGTTCGTTGGCCGCAGCAATGACTTCGTTATCGCGAACACTGCCTCCTGGCTGAATAACAGCAACTATTCCGGCATCAGCCAAAACATCGATGCCATCGCGGAACGGGAAAAAGGCGTCACTGGCCGCTACTCCTCCCACTATTCGATCACCACCGCGTTCTATGGCCAGACGCGCCGAGTCGAGTCTGTTCTGCTGTCCGGCACCAATACCAAAAGCCTGATGATTGCAAGCCGTAACGATGGCATTGGAACTGACTGCCGCCCCCACCACCCAAGCGAACTGCAATTCAGACCATTGCTCTGCCGTCGGCTGTCGATCAGTCACAACACGCCAACCCTGGCGATCTAGAGAAATCTGATCCGGAGTTTGTACCAACAATCCCCCGTCAACGGAACGAATGTCATATTGATTGCCAAGAGGTGGACTTCCCGAGATCAGTCGCAGATTTTTCTTTGCCAAAAGAATTGCTAACGCTCCGTCGCTGAACGATGGAGCCACGATCACTTCGGTGAAGACCTCAGACATAGCTCGTGCCGTTTCTTCATCCACCGCTCTATTCAGGGCCACGATGCCGCCAAAAGCACTGATCGGGTCACAAGCCAGAGCTTGTCGATAGGACGTCAACAAAGCGTTCGGTTCCGCTGTTGCTACTTCGGCCACTCCGCAAGGATTGGCGTGTTTGACAATGACACAAGTGGTATCGGCGAATTGGTGAACCAGACGCCAGGCCGCTTCGGCATCGTAAACATTGAGATAACTCAATTCTTTACCGCCGTATTGGACCGCTTCATCCCACCAACTGTCAGCTCCCTGTAATCGATAAAGACCGGCCCGCTGATGAGGATTCTCTCCATATCGCAACGAGCGGGACTTATTGGCAACAAAAGTGATGCGCTCTGGAAGTTCACTCTCTGTTTGATCTTTGTTGATAAGCCAGTGAGCGATCTGTTGGTCGTAGGTGGAAGTTGTAGTGAAGGCCTCTTGAGCCAATTCCCTTCGCAATGCCTCGCTCACTGAACCAATTTGCAAGATGTCAGCCAGTACCCGACCGTAATCTTCGATACGAGTTACCACTGCGACATGAGCATGGTTCTTGGCGGCAGCACGTACGAGCGCCGGACCTCCAATATCAATGAGATCGATACTCGGATCTGATGCAAATGGATAGAGATTGACCGCCACCAAACTGATGGCTCGAATTCCCTGCGATTCAAGATCGCG
>JBJOFA010000127.1:0-5086 GCA_046049015.1 Actinomycetota bacterium
CTTGCGCATAGCGCGCTTCGGGTACCCGAGTTACGTGCCACCGAGTATCACTTACGATGACACTCAAGCTCGGGTGGCCTTCTTCCCGGCCTATCCCTACCTGGTGCGCTTTCTCGATCGGATCCTGCCCGGAGGTGACACTCTGGCCGCTCTCTTTGTCAACTTCGTTTTGGGAGCCGGCTTCATCGTCTTAGTGGGACTTCTAACTCGGCAGTGGTTCGGCACCCAAGTAGCCGGCCGAGCCATGGTGGTCCTGGCGCTTTTTCCCGGGAGTTTCGTTCTCTCCTTTGCCTATAGCGAGGCGCTCCTTTTGTTCTTGGCAGCGCTCTGCCTACTCCTTTTGCATCAAGAGCGGTGGCTATGGGCTGGTTTGGTAGCAGCGCTTGGAACCGCCGCCCGCCCCAATGGAGTGGCTCTCGTGGTGGCTTGTGCTGTGGCCGCCTTCATGGTGATAGTTCGACCAAAAGATGGCGCCCAGCGTCAATGGAAGGCGCTCTTAGCACCAGCCCTTGCGCCGTTTGGTTTCATTCTCTTTCAATTATGGATTGACAACCACACTGGCGAGAACCGTTCGTGGTTTCGCGTCCAGGGCGAAGCCTGGAAAGAGGGAGCCAGTTTTGGCTTAACCGCTCTGCGGCGAACGGTGGAGGTTTTTACCCAGCCCCTCACTTCCCCAACCGATCTCATTACCGCAGTCTCGTTCGCTACCACACTCTTGGTTATTTGGATTGCTTGGCGACGTCATCGTTTGCCGGCCTACGCTGCGGCCTACAGTGCCGTCATTGTGATCCTCATGCTTCTTCCGTCCACGGTGACGGCTCGTCCTCGTTTTCTATTCACGGCATTTCCTTTATTAATTGCTACTGCGGTTTGGCTCGATCATCCACGCCGTCAGCGTTGGTGGACGTATCTGGTGGGATTCGCTCTGGTGGGATTGACAACACTCACTGCTCTCTACGGCTCTTACGCCGTCGTACCGTGAACGATGGAATTCCCCATGTCGTCTAGGGGTTTGAACGACATCACCGGTTGGATGAGCCGAAAACCAAATCTTTTGACCATCAGCCTTTTGCTTTTTGTCTCTTATATTCCCTTGCTTCTTTCGGCTCCGGGACTGGTTCCCGGAGACACCAAGTTGTATCTCTACTTGGATCCCTGGCGTTTAATCACGGATTCATTGTGGACCTGGGATAACCGACAACTTGGAGGTTGGGTACCCCACCAAAATATTGGCTATCTCTGGCCTACAGGGCCTTGGTTTACCGGTTTTGAGGCGCTCGGTGTCCCAGATTGGATCGCCCATCGTCTGTGGTTAGGAACAATGTTGTTCAGTGCTGGACTTGGCACAATGTGGCTCGCCCGACGGTTTGGAATGCGCCAAGAGGCTGCCGCGATTGCCGCCCTGGCTTATCAGCTCTCCCCTTTTGTCCTGCCCTATATTTCACGCACTTCAGCATTGCTCCTACCCTGGGCTTTACTTCCTTGGCTCTGCGGGCTCACACTTGATTACGCCCGACAACGACGAGGGATCCACCTCTTTCTCTTTGGCCTCGTACTTTTTTCATCAGGAGGTTTGAATGCCACGGCTCTCTTGATGATCGCACCTGGACCCTTGATTTGGTTGATCCACTTGTGGCGCTCCGGAGAAATCACCGCCAAAGGATTTTTCCGAGTTACAGGAATCCTCGGATTCGTTTCGGTTTTGGTGAGTGCGTGGTGGCTGACGGGACTATTCATCCAAGGTCGCTACGGAGCTGCAGTTCTTTCTTATAGCGAAGCCTTGGCCTCGACGGCATTTACGTCAACGGCTCCGGAAGTTCTGCGTGGTTTGGGCTATTGGCTTTTCTACGATCGCAATGAGGTCGTCTCACTCACTTCTGCATCCACGCCCTACCAGGGAAATTTGGTAGTCATGGCCGCAGGTGGAGCATTAGTCCTGCTGGGCCTCTGGGGAATAGGAATTGCCCGTCGGTGGCGTTGGCCTTTGATGTCCTCAGTCCTGGTCGGAACCTTTCTGGCAATTGGGGCCTATCCATTTCAGGATCCATCACCGTTGTGGAGTTTCGCTGTCGACAACCCCCGAAACGCCCTCAGTCTTGCTCTACGTTCCTCATCTCGTGCTGTTCCAGTAGTAATCCTGGCCCTGGCCATCGGAATTGGCTTAGCGATGGAAAAGATATCTACGGCCTCACATAATTTCTTTGGAGCTACAAAACGTAAACAACTCGTCGCTTATCTGAGTGTCGTCACTCTTATCGCCTTGAATCTTCCGGCCCTCTTTGGTGGTCGTCTCATTGATCCAGCGATGACCCGACCAAATGATCTTCCTGCCGCCTGGTATGAAGCTGCGGCGTTTCTCGATCAGCGATTTGACGAGGGTTATACGGGCTCGGTTCTCCTTTTGCCGGGTATTGAATCCGCGGCGTATCG
Organism: Actinomycetota bacterium; assembly: GCA_046049015.1. Lineage (GTDB taxonomy): Bacteria > Actinomycetota > Acidimicrobiia > Acidimicrobiales > Ilumatobacteraceae > Casp-actino8. The sequence goes on from JBJOFA010000127.1 coordinate 2,431, forward strand.
CTGGGGTTATCCCGTTGATCCAATCCTGCCCGGACTCAGCAAGAAACCTTTTCTTTCACGGGACTGGTTGCCACTTGGTAGTGCTCCTTTGATGGATCTGGTCTATGCGCTCGATGACAGTTTTCAATCAGGAACGGCTCGCGCCGAAGCCGTTGCTCCGATCGCCCGCCTTTTAGGCGCCGACACCGTCATGGTGGTCAACAGTCATCAGTACGAGCGATTCGGCACCATACGTCCCGAACGAGCTCGCAGTGTTCTCAACAAGCAAACAGCAGGTCTGACATTCTTAACTGATTTCGGACCGAATCAAGTCAACGAGTCCCGAGCCAAATCTGAGAGCAACATTCAGTGGAGTGAGGAAATACTGGCTTTTCCACCCCAGGCTCTTCCGGAAATCGAATTGTTTGCCGTAAATGATCCGGCGCCCGTAGCGCGAACAACATCAACTCCGGGCGTTCTCGCCGGTGACGGAACTGGAGCTATTGATCTGGCGGCATTAGGTCTCATCGATGGGCAGAGCATTCTTCTCTCGGAGGCAGCTCTTTCCGATGCTGAGCTACAGACGGTTCTTTCGAGTGCTCCGGAAGTCTTCGTCACTGATAGCAACCGACGTCGGGCCCATCATTGGCGAAGTTCCCAGGAGGTGTGGGGGGCAACGGAAACCGCCACCGGCTTACCCTTGGTGGAGGACCTGTTTGATTCTCGACTGCCAGTTTTTCCCAATGCAATCGTGCCGTCTCAAACTGTCGTCGCACCTTCCAATCTCACCGCAAGGGCAACGGCGTACGGGCCAGAGTTGACCTTCCATCCCGAGAATCGCCCCACCATGGCCATTGACGGCGACGTATCAACAGCTTGGCAAGTTGGCACCTCTGCGAATCCAGTTGGCGAGATATTGGAAATTGTCTCATCTAATCAAGACATCTCCCGCTTACGCCTCATCCAACCCCAGTTTGTGAACCCGTTACGTTGGATCACTGCTGTTGATCTTCAAGTGGACGACAGACGTTGGATGGAGATTGATCTCAGACCCTCATCGCGAACTAGTTCGGGCCAGATTGTAGAACTAGATCAACCAGGCAGAAAGATCTCATTACGAATCGCAGCCATTGATTGGGTCGAACCGTTCAATCAAGATTCGGGGCCAAGTGTGGGTTTTGCCGAAATCTTGGAAAAAGATCTGACATCACCTGAAGTGATTCAAGTCCCTGGGCGCATTCAGACCCTTGAGCGAATTGCACCACCTACATCTTACGTTTTTAATCGCTGGAGGGCTGACGCCTTCGCTCGTTGGCGAAGCGACCCTGAAATGACTTTGCAACGATCATTCATTACTTCCCATGAAGCAAACTTTAAGCCGACCGTTCAAATTCGACTCAACAAGCGGGCCTCCGATCAGGTGCTGTACGAGGCTTTGAATCTGTCCCTTTTGGACGGAGAATTATTGAACCCTAATGACACATCCTTTGGCGCTAATAGTCGCCTACAGGGCGATGCATCCTGGTGGGGACTAGGGGCTTTGGATGGAGATCGTGAGACCCAATGGTGGACGGCTCCCCCAGTTGATCAGATGGCTCACACAATCCCAATGCTCACTGTCCCCCTTTCCAACACCGTTACATTTTTGGAGATTGAACAGGTGATGGCCGCTGATTCGAGTCGTCTCACTGGTATCACAATCGAATTTGTGACCGATGGGGAAGTTGTGGAGAGTGTTCAGTTAGTTGTTCCACCTCCCGATGAAATCGGTGTCTCTCGGTTGGAAGTCCCTGCTCGTTCTAGCGACTTCGTGAGAATTCATTTGAGCGGCATCAATCCAGTGCTGATTGTTGATAGCGAATCCGGAGTACTGACGACTGCCCCGGTCGGCATTAGAGAGATTTCTTCTGATGGATGGTCGCAGGTTTCTCCACCGGAACAATTTGACACTGGGTGTCGGTCGGATTTATTGAGCCTCAATGGTCAAGGCGTTCCTCTGCGTCTTTCGGGGTCGTTATCGGCGGCTCTTTCGGGGCAGGTGATTGAAGCTGAATTTTGTTCAGACTCCGTTTTGCGACTGGGTGCTGGAGAACATCGGATTTCATCAAAGAGTGGTTTGCTCACCGGTTGGGATGTCGACGCCGTCGTCTATCGGGACACGGATCGAAAACCCATTGATGTGGCCGAACCAGCCAACACGAACTTTCAAAGGGGTCAGCGCACCATTCAGGGATTGAATTGTCCCTCTGGTTGCTGGCTTGAAGTGTTCGATGGCTGGAATACCGGTTGGACGGCCTCTCTTGGCGACACGATGCTCGACGAACCCCGGAGCAGCTCCGGCGGTCGCAATGTGTGGTTTCTGGATTCCGCCGAAGCCTCATCGCCCCTAGAGATCGTTTGGACCCCGCAAAAGTTCATGTGGTGGGCTCTCGCAATTTCCTTGAGCACGCTCCTGATTCTGGCAGTCATGGCCTTGAGAAGTAGTAGAAGTCGAGTTGTGGTCCCCCAGGCAGCGTTTGAACCGCCTTTAGACCCGATGTCGTCCAGGAAGGCTCTGTCAGCAGGGGGCGTCGGTTTGTCATTCCTCATCGGGTTCCTGGTGATTAGTCCATTTTGGGGACTCATTGTGGCTGCTCTGAGTGCGTTACTTCGGCGACATCTACGGCTACTCGGCGTC
>JBJOFA010000128.1:0-5085 GCA_046049015.1 Actinomycetota bacterium
GCGCCGCAAAGAGAACTTCCAATGATGCTTCATCACCTTTGGCGTCAGATACCAAAGTCTCGATCCGCGCTCCGGGCTGAACCTGACGGATCGCTTCCACGCAACGCGCCACATGGGTCATCCCGCCATCGTCAAGATCGTCACGCGCCACCATGGTCAAGACCACATGGGTGAGGCCCATTCGTGTCACCGCTTCAGCTACCCGTTGGGGCTCGTCGCTATCGGGCCGTAATGGTTTACGGGTATCCACCAGACAAAAGCCGCAGGCCCGCGTGCAACGCTCGCCAAGCACCATGAAGGTGGCAGTGCCGTCCTTCCAACACTCCGACAAGTTCGGGCAACCAGCCTCTTCACACACTGTCACCAACTTCAGGTCTGACAGCACTTTCTTGGTCGCCAAAACTTGGGCGCCGATTTCAATCTTGGGACGCAACCATTCCGGCTTACGTTCGCTCACCGACAAACCTTCTGTAACCCCCGATGCCGCCAGACGGGCCATCATTCGCACTGGCTCACCCGGACCAGCACCACGGGAAAACAGCGATAAGTCTTCGGGCCGATGCGACCAGGCCACATCTTGCCGTTCGCCGACGCCGTGACCCCAGCGTTGAATAGCGAGTTGCGAAATAACATCGACAACTTGAGGCAAATCAGTATCGAAACCTTCTTCGCGCAACGACGTCACCGGTAATTCGCCAATACCGCAGGGCACGATGTGCTGACGCATGTAGTCCATATCGGGATCCACATTGAGAGCGAACCCGTGCATGGTGCGTCCCTGCGACAAACGCACCCCGATGGCGCAGATTTTGCGGGCTTGATCGCTATCAGGATCAAGCCACACTCCGGCATAGCCGGTCAACCGACCAGCACCGGAAACTCCTAATTCCTGCAGAGCATCAATGACGAGTTGTTCGACTTGATGAACGTGATCAGCTGCTCCCAACCGGTTATCAACATTGAGAATCGGATAGCCCACCACTTGACCTGGCCCGTGGTAGGTGATGTCCCCACCGCGCTTCACCGCCACAAAATCAGCACCTACTGATGCGGGGTCACATTTCAAATTGTTAGCAAGGTCCGCACGCGGTCCGTAAGTGAAAACGTGGGGATGTTCTTGGAGCAGCAGGTACTGCTCTTGGCTGTGCTCGAAGATGGCCGTCTGCAGAGCCAGAGCTTCGCCATATGCAACCCGACCCAACCAACGGACGCGGAGCATCACTACACCTCGCTTGACCAATCGCGGGTCTCGAGAATCTCTTTCACCTTCACCAAGAATCCGGCGGCATAGGCGCCGTCGAATGCTCGATGGTCCCAACTCATGGCCAAGTGGCCAACGGGATGAATAGCAATGCTCTCTCCACCGCCAGGCACATCAATCACCACGGGCTTACGAACCACTGCGTCGGTGGACAAAATTGCCACCTGAGGCTGATTGATAATGGCCATGGTGAGTACCGATCCAGCCGAACCGTTATTGGTAATGGTAAAAGTGCCACCTTGAATTTCTCCTGGGCCTAACTTGCGGCTTTTGGCCCGATCAGCAAGATCGCGAATTTCCTGAGCAAGAGCTCGCAAACGCTTTGTTTCAGCACTGCGCACAACGGGCACCAGTAATCCTTGGCCATCCAAGTCCACGGCGATACCGAGATCCACATAGCGGTGCACGTATAGGTCGGTACCAGAAATGCTGGCGTTCAGATGCGGGAAATCCGCCAAGGCATCAATGACAGCTCGCCCAATAAACGGTAAGTAGGTCAAGCTGAAACCTTCGGTGGCTTTGAACTCACCCTTGACTTTGGCCCGGGTGTTATCCACATTGGCGTAGTCCACTTCCACCACGCTGAAGGCGTGCGGGCTAACTGATTTCGACATGACCATGTGCGAGCCGGTGAGCTGACGAATCTTTGACAACGGCACGATCTCATCGCGGCCATCAGCGCGCACCACGGGCGGAGCGGTCACCGGAAGTGCACTCGTTGTTGATGCAACGACAAGCTTTGCTGGTACCGACGATGGTGCCGGTGTTGTCGCCGGCGCGGCAGGCGCAACAGCAGCCGGAGCAGTCGGTACTTTGCCGGCAGTTTTAGCGTCAATGTGATCAAGCACATCTTCGCGAGTGATACGTCCCCCCGGTCCGGTGCCGGCGATCTGATCAACGTTTAATCCGTGTTCGGCTACGAGACGGCGAACTACTGGTGAGAGCAACCGGTTGTCATTGGTTGACTCACTGGTTTGTACAACTTCGTTGACCACCGGGATGGTGGCGACGGGAGTCGGCGCAACGGGTGCTGGAGTCGGAGCAACGGGTGCCGGAGCCGGAGCAACGGGGGCCGGTGCTGGTGCAGCCTCGGGAGCCGGGGCTACTGGAGCAGCCTCGGGAGCCGGCGTGGCTGGAGCGGGAGTCGGTGCAGCAGCTCCATCACCTACGACAGCGATAACTGTTCCGACGGGCACGGTGTCGCCTTCTGGTACGCGAATCTCGGTCAAAGTGCCCGATACCGGGGAAGGAACTTCAGTGTCGACTTTGTCGGTTGAAACTTCGAACAATGGTTCATCGGCTTGAACGGCGTCGCCCACTTTTTTGAACCAACGCGTGATGGTTCCCTCGGTGACGGTCTCTCCCAGTTGGGGTAGTACTACCTCGGCCATCGCTAATCCACTCTCCTCAAATTTCTATTTCTGCATTCGCTTATTCAGATAAATCACGTATTCAGGCTGCGCCCAGTCATCGACAACACAGTCTCGCCGAACAACTCCGACAGGCTGGGGTGCGGTTGTAGGAATTCAGCGGTTTCATCCACCGTGGCTTCCCAGTTGACGGCGAGATATCCGCCAGATAACTGCTCGGTCACCCACGGTCCCACCATGTGCACGCCAAGAATCTGTCCGGCCGTGCCATCGGCGTTTCGCTTGGCGATGATCTTCACCAGACCGTCCATCTCGCCCAAGATCTGAGCTCGGCTATTGCCGCGATATTGGTGCTTGCCAACCACGACATCAAGACCGGCCTCTTTAGCCGCATCTTCTCCCGGACCAGACCAGGCCACTTCGGGGTGACAATAAATAGCCCACGGCACCCGGTCATAAGCGATGGGCATCGGGTTTTCACCCAAGAGATGTTTGATAACCAAAATCGCTTCGGCATAAGCCACATGTGCCAACTGCGGAGTGTTGATTAAATCGCCAACGGCGTACACGTTGGGCTCAGCAGTGCGACAGTACGGGTCGACATCCACAAAGCCTCGCTCGGTCACCTTCACCGCGGTCCCCGTCAAACCAAGTGACTCGCTCAAGGGGCGGCGACCCACCGAAATAATGACGGCATCAACTTCTAATTTTTCGTCCTCACCAAAAGTGACCACGGTGCCACCGGCTCCAGTTGGAGTGTGACTCTTCACCGCGACACCGGTGCGAATATCAATACCCTTTTTCTTCAACGACTTCACCACGACGCCAGCCACATCGGTGTCGAGACCGGGCAGGATTTTTGGTAGTCCTTCAAGAATGGTGACCTGTGCTCCGAGGTCAGCAAAAGTTGAAGCGAACTCACAACCAATGGCCCCGCCGCCAATGACCGCCAAACGCTCCGGCACATAATCAAGGTCCAAGACTTCGTCGCTGGTCAGGATGGGACCACCGCGTTCAAAACCCGGAATCAGTCGTGGCACCGAGCCCGACGCCAAGATCACGTGATCGCCAGTCACCGTCGTCGATGAACCGTCGTTCGCCACCACCGTCACGGTGCGGTTGGCCCCCAGAGTGCCCGTGCCGTTGAAAACGGTTACTTTGCGGGCTTTACACAGACCACCAATACCGCGCACCAGTCCGTCCACGATTTTTTGTTTACGAGCTTGGGTGACCGCAAACTTCACCTGTGGAGTACTGGCCTCCACTCCGAAGTCGGCGGCGTGGGCCACATGGCGAAAAACTGCTGCGGTTTCAAGAAAAGCCTTGGCCGGAATACAGCCCCGGTTCAGACACGTGCCACCTAGGGCGTCACGTTCTACGAGGGCTATGTTGAGACCCGCCGAAGCACCGTACAGGGCTGCTCCGTACCCTCCAGGACCGCCGCCGATGATGACTAGGTCATAGTGCTCGGCCATACGGACCACCTCCGCGATCAGGGCGCCAATTGCGCATTTGTGCACCTCACGGTATCGGTCACGGCGCCCACTGACGCTGTTCTCCGGCGCGGGTATAGGCCACAGCCTGGACTGTTTCGGCGGCCGGGAACCTCAAGACACAGCGCACTTCAGATCCACCCTCGGGCACTCGCGTCGCCGAGGCGCAATACTGTTCATCCCCACTGGCCCCCGATGCGGGAAAGACCTTGCCGTCAGCCAGAAGTCGCCAATCATCGATCACCGGGGCCCCCGGGACTCCAGACATAGCGATTTCCACCAAGGTGCCGTTGCCACTGGAACTATCTGGCGAGTTATCTGACGAATTGCCCGTGATATCAATCACTCGCACGGCCATATCGCCGATCAGGGCTTCCTCACCAAAGGCCAAAACAGGGACTTCGGTGCGATCCGTAGCCACTTGTAGGAGTTTTGCTCCCCCGGCCAGAAGAATAAGTAGTCCGCAGCCCACCGACAGGAGCAGCAACGTACGCGTTTTCATTGCTAGCCCAGCCTAGGGGGGTTTTTACCCCAATGAGTAGGCTTGCTCCTCGTGGGATCAGACCAGACCGCCGGACCCGAGTCAGTTGACCTGGCCCGCAAAATTCATCAGACCGGCGGAGCCCTCGGTTCCCCGGCAGGCGGCGGAGACGAGACTCCGCCCACGGTTACTGACACCGAACCTCATGAGCCGCCGTCCCGTCGCGGTACCGCACTCCTAGCCATTGGCGCTCTCGGGGTGGTCTATGGCGACATCGGCACCAGCCCGCTGTATGCCTTACGCGAAGCATTTACCGGTCACGGCCATGAAATGACCGTCGATCGCATCAACGTGTACGGCATTAGTTCGCTGGCCTTTTGGTCCTTGGTGATCATCATCTCCATCAAATATTTGATGCTGGTCATGCGTGCCGACAACCATGGCGAAGGCGGCATCTTGGCTCTGACGTCACTGGTGATG
>JBJOFA010000129.1:0-5069 GCA_046049015.1 Actinomycetota bacterium
GACGTAATCTCGATCGCCAAGAGCGAGTTCGGTCGCTTCATATTTCACTCCTCGAGCACCGATGCCACCACTGGGTGGGAGAGCGGGGATGGTCGAAGTGGCAACGGCTTCGATGGCGTCGAGCACTTTGACGTAACCGGTACAACGACACAAGTTGGCACCAAGGTGGCGAGCCATATCCGAGCGAGTAAGAGCCGCGCCCTTTTTGTCGATTTGTCCTTTGGCGCGCATGACGATGCCCGGAATGCAAAAGCCGCATTGCAATCCACCACAGGCCGCAAAGGCCGTGGCATATCGGTTCCGCTCTTCTTCGGGTAAACCTTCGAGAGTGACAATGGACTTGCCGACAACTTTGTCCAACGGCATTTGACAACTGACTACCGCTTTTCCGTCAACGATTACCGTGCAGCATCCGCATTGTCCCGACGGCGAGCAGCCATCCTTTGCAGCAGTCAGACCTAATTCATCGCGTAATGCTGATAACAGATGGGGATGAGCGGCGGATACGTCGACCGAACGGTCATTCACCCGCAAAGTCACCGAAGTCGATTGATCATTCAATGCTGGTGAACTCATGTCGATGCTCCGTTAGGTCTTGGCCAGATCATGGTCATTTTTGCGGCTCAATCACACCTCGTTGAGATGTGATGCGTTGGTAGACCTCGGGCCGCCGATAGCGGTCGAAGTTGAAAAGTGTTTCTTTATAACGACGGCACCAATCAAGATCGCAGGTCGCCGCGATCAGTTCGTCATCAGTGGTCAGAGTTTGGGCCACTATCTGGCCACTGGGGGCAATGATGCAACTTTGACCAAGTGAGTCCACACCCTCTTCGACGCCGGCTTTGGCGACACCGACAACCCAAGTTCCGTTTTGATATGCGCCGGACTGCATGACGAGTGAGTTATGGAAGCCCTGCAAAATGTCTTGGGATGGATCAGGGACATAATGAATAGGTGTGTTGTATCCACACAAGATGAGTTCCACTCCTTGGAGACCCATCTCGCGATAAGACTCAGGCCAACGCCGGTCATTGCAGATCATCATGCCCACGAGCCCGCCGAAGGCTCGCCACACTCCGAAACCTTCGGGACCGGGTTCAAAGTAATAGCGCTCGGCGTGTTGGAAGGGGCGACCGGGTTCATTGTGCTCATGTCCGGGAATGTGCACCTTGTGGTATCGGGCAACAATTGATCCGTCTCGCTCCACCAAGATTTGGGTGTTGAAACGGTGGCGAATTCCGTGGGCGTCAGGGCCAGTCAACTCGGCATAGCCAAGACAAAAACCGATACCCAAGCGTTTGGCTTCATCAAAGAGGGGTTGCGTCTCCGGTGAGGGCATGGAGGATTCGTAGAAGTGATCAGTCTCTTCAATGCTCTCGACAAACCAACGGGGGAAAAAAGTGGTTAGAGCGAGTTCTGGGAAGACCACCAGATCACATTGGCGCTCCTTGGCTTGGCGCAAAAGGGCGATGAGCCGTTGAACCACTTCAACACGGGTGTGATGACGTTGAATTGGTCCAAGTTGAGCAGCCCCAATGATCACCTGTCGATTTGTGGAGGTGACGCTCATAGGGCCTCTGAAAATTCGGTATGGGCGAGTTGCCACATGACTTCCAAAAGCACATTTGATCCGGCAACCAGATCATCGGGGTCGGTGAATTCGGCTGGATTATGGCTAATTCCGCGCACCGATGGCGTGAAAATCATGGCGGTCGGACAGACTCTGGCCAACATCTGGGCATCATGTCCCGCACCCGAAGGAAGGTGCATGACGCTGAGATTGTGGTTCGACGCCGACTGCGAAACAAGGTCAACAACTCTTGAATCAAAAATTACTGGTTCAAATCGAGCCAAAGTTCGCGTGGAGATCTCAACTTCTTCGTCGTTAGCAACTTCCAGTAAAAACTCGGCGATTCGAGCCTCGGCTTTTTGCAGCAGAGATTCATCGGTATTGCGGACGTCAAGGGTGAGAACAGCTCGTGCCGGAACCACGTTGATCAAATTGGGGAACAGGTCAATTTTTCCCACGGTGCACACTTGATGCCCACCAAACTCTTGGGCGAGTTGTCGTAGGAACACGGTGATCCGCGCCGCTACCAGGGCGGGATCGTGTCGCAGTGACATGGGGGTGGTGCCAGCGTGATTGCTTTGTCCGCTGATGGTGACTTCCTGCCAAGAAATTCCTTGAACCCCGGTAACCGCACCGATCCGAACGTCAGAACGCTCCAGTAGTGGCCCTTGTTCAATATGCAGTTCAACGAAAGCGTGCGGAGCAGGTCCGGGACTCGGAGCACTGCCCTGATAACCAATACGAGCTAACTCATCGCCGAGGCGAGGTCCATCGATGGCCTTGGTGTCCAAAGCTTCTTCCAATGACAGACCGCCGACGTAGACGAGGGCGCCCAACATGTCGGGCTGAAAGCGAGCACCTTCCTCATTGGTAAAGATGCCGACTGCCAATGGTCGGGGCGGAGAAATTCCGGCTTCCATCAAAGTTTCAATGACTTCGAGCCCGGCGAGAACGCCAAGATTTCCGTCGTATAAGCCCCCGGTACGGACCGTATCGATGTGGCTGCCGGTCATGACCGGTGCACCGTGGCCTACTGACCAGGTTCCGATGATGTTGCCCACACCGTCAATTGAAATCTCGAGACCGAGATCTTTCATCCAGGTCACGGCCAAATCGCGACCATCGCGGTCGGCATCGGTGAGAGCCAATCGGCAACACCCACCATCCCCGGTGGACCCAATCGTGCCCAGGTCATCAAGTCGTGCCAGCAGGCGACGGGCATTGATAGCCACCCCCGGGCCACCCAAAGGGGCCGCAGCAGTTGGAATTGGGGGAGAGTCCACCAGGCGAGTTTACAAATTGTAAAATCGAAATCCCGAGTGGCTGGACGGAGATCATGAATTCCATAGACCTCACCGAGGCCACCGCATTGATAGTTGCCGTCTTCGTCGCCTCGTTGGTGCAGATAAACGTTGGTTTCGGCTTCGCTTTATTGTCGGTTCCGCTGATGAGTTTGGGACTGAGAACCCAAGACGCCGTGGTGATCTCCACTTTTCTCGGATTGCTCGCAAGCGGGCTCCAGGCTTGGCAGGGCCGAGGTGTCGCCCGTTGGGATCTGGTGCGCCGGTTGACGGCGGCCTCAATAATCGGCATCCCCGTAGGCCTCATCGTCTTTAAGCAACTTGATCCCAATCTTCTGAAGGCTTTGCTAGGCGTCGGGGTGTTGATTGCTACGTATCTATTGGTGCGAGGCGTGGATCTCATACACCGGGGGCCGGGTTTGGAATGGTCCGTTGGACTCTTGAGTGGTGCTCTGGCCTCATCGCTTTCAACCAACGGACCGCCATTGGTTTTTGCCCTTCAAGGTCGAAAACTGCCCATTGATGTCTTTCGTTCAACCATCAATTTGGTCTTTGTGGTCTCGGGAGCCGTGACTCTGTCGGCCTTTATCGTGACCGATGAAGTTCGCTCGGAAGCGGTAACAGGGATGTTTTTGGCAGTCCCCGCAATGGCGTTGGGGATCGGCTTAGGTCTGATCATTCGGCCTCATATCAACGAATCCCGGGCACGAACGGCGGTCCTTTTTCTGTTGGCTATTGCAGGACTAGTTTCGCTCCTCAGTGCGATCACATCTCTGTGATCTAGCCGGCGAACTTCTCAGGAAAAGATGCTCAACCATTGTTCACGGTTCATGGGTTTCAGAACGAAATTATGTTGGCGGACTTTCTCCAAAGTCTCCGAAGTTGGAGCTGAGTAATGATGGCCGGGGAATATCACAGTGTTGCTCGGCAATTCGTTCAACGTAGTAAGGCTTTCATACATCAATGCCGGATCGCTTCCCGGTAAGTCGGTGCGGCCGCAGCCATCGAGGAAAAGTGTGTCGCCAGCGATCAAACAACCATTGACCAAAAAGCATTGTGATCCAGGTGTATGCCCAGGAGTATGAACAAAGGTGACCGAGACCGATCCCACGGTGATCGAATCCCCACCCTCGTGGGCGATCAAATTGTCTCCCGAGACTCCAGTGGTCTTTTCCACCCACGGCTTTTCGTGACGATTGACGTGAATGGGCACATCGCCAAGTTCGAGGAGTTTGGCAATACCTTCAATCTGATAACCCATCATCGACCCACCAACATGATCGGGGTGATAATGGGTGGCCAAAACTCCAGTCACCGTCATACCGTCCTGTTGAGCCACGGCCACTAAATCATTCACCCCGTAGGCCGGATCAACAACGAGGCATTCACCGGTCTGTCGATCTCCAATGAGATACACGAAATTGGCCATCTGCCCAGCCAAGGAATCACCCACGGCGAAATCAACTCCGGACTTCAACTGGCGAAAATACAAATGATCGTTCACGAGATCAGACTAACGAGGCGGTTCGCCAAGATGGCCTACGCTGGAGTTGTGAATTCGCCGAGGAATACCGCAACTGACGCTGGAGTGAAGGCCGTTGCTGAAAGCGCGGCTCGACCTCGGTTGACCTCTTTGGAAGCCGGACAGAAGATTCCCTTTGGCGGGTCGTACTGGGTGGAGGTATCTGCGGACTTGGCAGGTGCTTTTCAATCGGGTGACCATCTCGTAGTCGTGCAGGAAAGTGGGGATCTTCTCCATATTCCTCGAGCGGTTGTTGACATTACGGCGCAGGCCGTGGAGTCGGCTCTGCAGGGCTTCGTTGACCTACAAGATGTATCAGCCGCGGCTATTTCGGGCTTTTATGAGTCGTTTGCTCGAAGGTTGGATGACGATCAAGTCTTTGCGGCCATAGCTCAGGCCAACGCCGACGATGTGCGCTCCGCTGAATTGCGAGGTCGCTCAACGACGCGGTTACTTCTCGATGACAAGATGCGCCGCTCGATGATTGAGGCTCTCGCAATGTGGCGCAACACACCCGACACTCGGCATCGTCTTGTCGATCGCATCGAACATGGTGAATCTGAAAAGGATGTTCGCTGGAGCGTGGATGAAATTCGCTCGCCCCTTGGGGTTGTGGGTTTTGTCTTTGAGGGTCGACCAAATGTTTTCGCTGATGCCACAGGGGTTTTGCGTTCGG
>JBJOFA010000130.1:0-5038 GCA_046049015.1 Actinomycetota bacterium
CATTCCTAAAGTTCTCGAAGTGCGTGGCGAGGTGTATTTGCCGATAGCAGCCTTTCAACATTTAAAGGCCACTAAAGAGGCCGAGAATATTGAGCGAGTAGCGGCCGGTAAGCAGCCTGAATCGGTGCCGGTCAATCCGCGAAATGCCGGAGCCGGAAGTCTCCGACAAAAAGATGCATCGGTCACCGCTGGTCGGGGACTGGCGTTTTGGTCATATCAACTTGGCGAAGTAATTGGCGGACCAGATTTCACTTCACATCACGCCACTTGGGAGTATCTGCAGGAATTGGGGTTGCCAGTCAATCCCCATGTGTCGCGGTTCGAATCCTTTGAAGAGGTTCTTGCTTTTTGTCATCGCTGGCAGGAGGACCGTCACTTACTTCCTTACGAGATCGACGGTGTCGTGGTCAAAATCGACGATCTGGGTCAACGTGCCCAATTGGGCTCAACGTCTCGCGCTCCGCGGTGGGCTATTGCTTTCAAATTTCCCCCCGAAGAAAGAACGACAAAACTTCTTGATATCCAAATCTCAGTTGGTCGAACGGGACGAGTGACGCCATTTGCAGTTTTGGAACCGGTCTTTGTCGGGGGCTCAACGGTGGCTATGGCCACTTTGCACAATGAGGATCAGGTACGACTCAAAGACGTGCGACCTGGTGACACAGTGACGGTGCGAAAAGCCGGCGATGTCATTCCCGAAGTGGTCGGCCCAGTTTTTGCCCTTCGTCCAACAGATTCACAACCTTGGACCTTCCCATCACGATGCCCATGTCCACTACAAAGCACTTTGATGCGTCCTGAAGGCGAGGCCAATCATCAATGCGTGGAGCCAAAGTGCCCAAATCAGCGTGATCAACGCTTGATCTATTTTGCCTCGCGGGGGGCAATGGATATCGAAGGGCTTGGTGAGAGAACTGTTTTTCAGATGTGCGACGCCGGCTTGGTGGTCGATCCTGGCGATATTTACACCTTGAGTCTTGATGACCTGATGACTCTGGATGGTTTTGCCAAAGTGAGTGCTCAAAAGCTGCTGGAATCGATAGAAGGTTCGAAAACCCGACCGTTGCCAAAAGTTTTAACGGCATTGGGAATTAAACACCTCGGCCCAGCCGCAGCAGAGGCACTAGCTGCTGAGTTCGGCAGTTTGGACCGCATTGTTGATGCTTCGGCAGAAGAGTTAGCCACGGTTGATGGTGTGGGCGCAGTAATCGCTGAATCAATTCTCACTTGGTTTCGCGATCCTGATAACCGGGAATTTGTCGACAAGTTACGAAAAGCTGGCGTTGATTTCGGAAACGTGCGCATCTCAGACCTGCCCCAAGTTTTGGTTGGGAAAAACGTGGTGGTGTCGGGAACTTTGGATGGTTTTGATCGAGAAGGCGCCGAGCGGGCGGTTAAAGATCGTGGGGGCAAGAGCCCCGGATCAGTATCGAAGAAGACCTTTGCTTTGGTCGCTGGACGAGATCCCGGCGCCAGCAAAGTCGCCAAGGCTGAGGAACTTGGGATACCCATCCTCAATGAAGAAGGGTTCGTTCAATTGTTGGCTACAGGCGAACTTCCAATCTGACGATCGCCTCTTTTCGAATTACAAGACTTCGAAACTCCAGGAATAACTCCGAGAGGCCACGGGCCCGTCTTCAATTTTCCAGAAAACCACTTTTGCTTGGTGGACGCCCACTCCGTAGCGCTCAATGGGAGCTCCCTCTCGGGGCTCAAACCTGATGAGCGAATTACCTTGGTCATAAATTGCTGTTGGAGGGAGTTCGATTTGTTGACCTGGCTCTGCGAGTAAGCCAGCTACATCTTCAAGGCGAGTAACTGGGATTTCGATCCCGTCGAGGAAGAGGATTGCTTCGTAGCCATCGGCCAAATCAACCAAGATTTCGGTTTGGGATAACACTTGGCGATCATTGGGGGCCGGTGAAATATCGACGATGGCATCGGGGTAGCCCAGGGCATCGCGTCCGGTGGTGGCAGAACTCAGACCTAAAAAGACCAGAATCAAACCAAGAGCAACCGCTCCGCTGACCACCATAATTTCCGGGGAAAGCCGCCGCTTACGGGGCCGGGGGACTTGGTCCTCAGGGTCGTCTTGCCTGTTTGCCAGGTCGCTCTCGGTACGGTCCTCTGGTGGGGTCCCACTATTAGTCACGGGACCATTCTCGCCGATAGGGGCCAGGTTCGCACTTTGTCTTATCGGCGGTCGTCACATGGCCTGAAAATGGCACTAGTTTGGGGTCGATGTCGTTTTTCGAAAGCCACGATCCCGATTCTTTGGTTGGGTCACTGATCGATAGCCGGTTCGTCCTGGTATCTGAGCAGTCCCGATCGACCTCCTCGACGGCGTTCTTCGCGGTTGACCAGAGAACCGGACAAGATGTTGTCGTCAGAATCTTCTCCGGATCGGTGTCCCGTTCCGATGGTGCCGCCCTGCTGAACCAAGCGGCGGCCATTTCGCAATTGAGTCATCCTCACATCGTGCCGACCTTGGCCTATGGGCGGGTTGAGGTGCGCGGTGAAAACCGGGTGTATGTGGTGCAAGAACGTTTGGCCGGAGGGACTTTGGCCGACATGCTTGACCGCAATCGCTATCTTTCACCGAGCCAAGCTCTAGTTCTTGGTGTTGAGGTCTGTCGGGCACTGGACTACGCCCATAAGCGCGGCTTCGTTCATCACGACTTGCGCCCGTCATCGATCATGTTTGGCGAGGACCGCAAAGCGCGGCTGGCCGACCTGGGATTGGTTTCAGTGATCTCCGAGCGCGCCTGGTCCGATACCAAGGGCATCTCCATGGAGCGTGCTCGTTATGCAGCTCCTGAGCAGGCCACCAGCGAACCGTTTGATGAAAAGGCCGATGTCTATGCCTTGGCCCTGATTTTGGTGGAGGCCGTGACCGGGCATGTGCCATTCTTGGTGGACTCCGTCGTTGGCACCTTGTCGGCCCGAGTAAATCGTCTCTTTCCGGTTTCGGCCGATCTCAGCGGTCTGGCATCAGTTCTTGAACGAGCTGGTCGCTCTGATCCACTTGAACGATCCAGTGCCGCAGATATGGGACGAGCCTTGGTTCAAGCCGCTCCCACTTTGCCGCGTCCAACACCATTGCAAGTGGTGATGACCCCTATGCCCGGGGGCAGTCCCGAGCGGCGCGATCCATCCGGGAGTATTCGCTTTGGCGACGACTCCAGTGCCACGTTGTTTCGGCCAAACGAGCCCACGACGCAACAATCAATTGTTCCTCCACCGATTCCGTCGGCACCGGGAGGAAGTTCACGAGTTCGTATTGGTGATTTTCCAACAACTTCGCCAACCGCTCAACAGCCCGGTATGTCAGAGCTCGCCGGCGCTGCAGGCTCTGGGCTAGGAAGTTTGGGACGCGTCGGGTCGAGTTCTATTACCCCCGCCGCTGGGATTCCTCAGACGAATGATCGTCTCAATACAAGTGGCCGAGTCATCGGTGATCAATCCACTCTGGTCAATCCTGCGGTAACTGGCGAAGCCTTTGACCTGCTTGAGGACGACGATAGCGATGGCCCCTCGGTGATGCGCTGGATCGTGGCCGCAGTAGCCATCCTGGTTGTCATCGCCGGTGGCTATTTCGTTTTTAACGCCACCCAGGGCAAGTCCTTTGCGGTTCCAGCGCTGGCGGGACTGGATCAGGGCGAAGCCCAAAACTTGGTGTCTGAATACGACTGGGATGTTGAGATTCTCGAGGAAACCAGCGAGGAGTTTGCTCTCGGTACCGTCATTCGCACCGACCCAGTTGAAGGGACGCAACTTCGATCTGGAGGCAGTGTCATTTTCGTCGTATCCAGTGGCCCGCCACCGGTACCGCTACCCGATGTCGTTGGTCTCAAAATTGATAGTGCTCGACTGGCCTTGACCGAGGCCGGGTTTGTCGTTGGTGCCGAGGTTCCTGAGTTCAGTGATTCGATTCCTGAGGGAATCGTGATTGCCGTTCGCGTTCCGGAGCAACCAACTTTGGAACCCGGAGCCGAGGTCGTCAAAGGCACAACCATTGACATCGTGGTATCTCAGGGCAAGACGCCGATTGCAGTTCCCGATCTGGTCGGTCTTACACCCGATAAAGCACTTGAAGTGTTGGAAGGCCTCGGTTTGAAACTGAATCGAGCCGATACTCAGTTCTCGCCAACTGTTTTGGCCGGGGCAATCGCCGCCCAGTCGCCTGCGGCTGGGGAACTGTTGTCTCCAGGTAAGGCAGTGACGGTGTCGATTTCTCGAGGGCCAGATTTGGTGGCCTTCCCAGATATCCGCAACAAGACGTTGGCGGAGGCTCGAACCATCTTGCAGGGCGCCGGTTTCAGCGTAGGTACGGTGACCGGTCCTGAATCAGGCAAGGTGAGCGCGGTCACGGCTGCCGAGGTGGCCGTCAAACCAGGTCAGACCCTGCCACGAGGCACGGTTGTTGATCTCAAAATGGCTTAACGAAAACCATTGCAGCGCGAACCGAACCGATTTTTTTTAGCGTCGTGTTACGGGGCGTAGTCTCACAAGAGAACGAATGTAAAAGGAGCAATCATGGGATCACTTGACGGACGCGTGGCCATCATTACTGGTGCAGGACGGGGACTCGGTCGCGAGCACGCTTTGTTATTCGCCGCTGAAGGCGCCAAAGTTGTGGTCAATGATCTTGGTGGCACGAACGACGGGTCGGGAAATGACATCACTCCCGCTCAGCAGACCGTGGCCGATATCAAGGCGATGGGTGGCGAGGCCATTGTCAACGGTGACAACGTTGCCGATTGGGACGGCGCAGCGCGAATGGTGCAAAGCGCCATTGATACCTTCGGCGACCTCGACATCTTGGTCAACAATGCCGGCATCTTGCGTGACCGAGTGTTAGTCAACATGAGCGAAGCAGAATGGGATGCAGTTATTGCCGTGCACCTCAAGGGACACTTTGCCCCAACGCGTCATGCTGCGGCTTACTGGCGCGAACAGGCCAAGGCTGGCGTCACCAAGCCCCGCAATGTCGTTCATACCAGTAGCACATCAGGTTTATTCTCCAATCCAGGCCAGG
>JBJOFA010000131.1:0-5029 GCA_046049015.1 Actinomycetota bacterium
AATTGCGCCACGGTCACTGGCAAAGACCCCGGCCCCATCACCTTGACCACCCGCGGAATCGTCTCGGTTCCAAATGCAAGGGCCGCAATTCCCGCTGGGCCATTCACTCGAAATATCTCGCGTAAACCCAATTCACGGGCCACAACAAGAACGACCGGGTCGATACGACCACCAGCCCCAGGTTTAGGTGGCACCACCACGGCAATTTTCTCAACTCCAGCCACCACCGCTGGTCCACCCAACTGTGCCAGCACACTGGGATAGCTGGCCTTACCACTGGGGCAAAATAGTCCTGCTGACGCAATGGGGGTGACTTTTTCTCCGATGGTCAAACCGGGTTCACTTTCGAATTGCCAATCCGATAGACGACTCAGCAATTCGGTATTGAATCGGCGAATGTGATCCACCATGTCAGTGATGGCCTCGCGCAAAGCCCCGCCAACTTCACGATCTGCTGACTCCCACTCATCATCACTGGCCCGTAATGCGCTGGGCTTAACTTCTACGCCATCAAATTTTTTGAGAGCAGCACAGAGTGCGACGTCCCCGCGCTCGCGTACGTCAGCCACCAACGCCGAAATCTGATCACGCAACTCGGGCGTGATCGACTTATTCAGATCTCGATCCACCAGATTGAGCCGCGCTTTTTCATCCATGGCCGACCAATGCATCATGCGCAGAACCCGAACAGAACTCATTGCCATCAAGTTATCGGTGTCGACTCGCCCCGGGGCTGAACCGGGGGTCGCGACAACATGAGCAAGGCCAGGACCAAAGCTCCGAGAACAATCAGACTTCCATAGGCCAGCGACCATTCGGCCCCCGCCCAGTCCGCGATGATTCCAGTAATCGGTCCGCCGATTGGCGTTGAACCCAAAAAGGCCACTGCTGATAGCGCCAACAATCGACCGCGCATATCAGGAGGACTTTGTTGCTGCACCAGTCCGTTGAACGACGAAAGAAAACCGGCTCCACCCACGCCAAGTGGCAAAGCTGCGACAAAGGCCCAACCCACAGACGGAGCCCAAGCCAAAAACGGTCCCGAAACACCCATCAAGGCCACGCTGCCAAGGAAAACGCGCAACGACGCTTGCCGTCGAGAAGCGGCATAGAGCGATCCGATCACACTGCCGATGCTGATCACCGATAGCACCCAGCCGAACCATCGCTCGTCTCCCCAGCGAATCGCACTGAGTTTTGGCAATGACACGGAATAGTTGAAGGCAAAGGTGCTCACTAAGACCAGCACAATGTGCAGAACCAAAATTTCGCGGTCAGCTCGTACAAAGCGCAGAGCATCGCGTACCGGTGTTCCTCCAGGTGGCGCTTTGGGTGATGGGAAAAGCTGACCACGATCAATGACTATCAATGAGCCGAGCACCGCAATAAAAGACACTGCATTCAAAAGGAAACACCAAGCCGTGCCAAATGGTGCAACTAAGGCTGCAGCTAGAGCGGGTCCAAAAACTCTGGATCCTGTCATCACTGCGGTATTGAGTGACACTGCGTTGCTGATGTCTTCGGCGGGAACGAGCTCCACAACCAAACCTCGTCGAGCGGGATTATCGAATGCGTTAGCTACGCCCAGAATGAGCGATAGGACATACACCACCGGCACTGTTACCAAACCGGCGAAATCCAAAAATGTGAGAACAACGGCCTGCACCGCCATAACAGATTGAGCAATCAGGCACATCGTGGCTTTGTCGCGCCTGTCGGCTACTGCTCCGGCCCAAGCGCCCAAAAACAACATGGGGAGAAACTGCATGGCCACCGTGATTCCCAAATCAGTGGCCTTGCCGGTCAGCCGATACACCAGAATCGACATCGCGGTCGACTGCAACCAGGTTCCGACATTTGAAACCAAGAGCCCACCAAAAAAGAAACGGGCATTACGCGTACGAAGTGAACGGAAAATACGGGATGAACCGTCCGGCGAAGTTTCCTCGGCTGCATTGAGCGCGCCCACTCGCAGCCTGTTCATTGAACTCAGTCGTCCAGTTTTAAGGCCGAGATAAAAACGTCACCGGGAATCTCAACTCGCCCGATGGCTTTCATCTTTTTCTTGCCTTCCTTCTGCTTTTCCAGAAGTTTGCGCTTTCGAGTGATGTCGCCGCCATAACACTTGGCCAAAACATCTTTACGCTTGGCTTTAACCGTTTCACGTGAAATGACCTTGCCACCAATAGCCGCCTGAATCGGCACATCAAACATCTGACGAGGAATGAGCTCTCGCAATTTTTCGCACATCCGTCGTCCGTAATCAAATGACTTGTCCCGATGGACAATGGTGGAAAAGGCATCGGCCACAACACCATTGAGAATGAGATCAACTTTGACCAAATTGCTTCGCTGATATCCCGCAAGCTCATAATCCAAACTGGCGTACCCCTGCGTGCGACTCTTCATCTGATCAAAGAAGTCCACCACAACTTCAGCGAGCGGTATCTGATAGTGCAACTCGACTCGTTCTGGCGAGAGGTATTCCAACTTGGTCATATCCCCGCGCCGTGACTGACAGAGGTCCATCAAGGTTCCGGTGTATTCCTTGGGAGTGATGATGCTGACTCGGAAAAATGGTTCTTCGATGTAATCAATACTTTGCGGCGGGGGAAGATCGGCCGGATTATCCACGACCACCATTTCCGCATTGGTCTTCATCACTCGGTACTCAACACTCGGCGCCGTAGCGATCAAAGCCAAACCAAACTCGCGTTCAAGTCGCTCTTTGACGATTTCCATGTGCAGCAGTCCAAGAAAACCACATCGGAAACCAAATCCAAGAGCACCGGAAGTTTCAGGTTCATAGGTGACGCTGGCGTCGTTGAGTTTGAGTTTTTCCAAACTCTCGCGCAGATTCTCGAAGTCGTCGCCGTCAATGGGATACAAGCCACAAAACACCATGGGCTTCGGATCGCGATACCCAGGTAACGCTTCCGTGGCTGCACGGGCTGCAACCGTGACCGTTTCACCGGATCGAGCTTCGGCCACATCTTTGATACCAGCGATCAAATAACCAACTTCGCCGGGTCCAAGTTCAGCAACCGGAGTAGGTACCGGTTTACGAACGCCAATTTCAATAGCGTCGTGTTGAGCCTTGGCTTGCATGAAAAGAAGTCGGCTCGCCGAATTGAGACGACCATTCATCACCCGAACCGATGACACCACGCCTCGGTACTGATCGTATTGACTGTCGAAAATCAGAGCCTGTAGCGGAGCATCTGGATCGCCTTGAGGGGCGGGAATTCTCTCGCAGATGGCGTCCAGCAAATCAGGTACGCCATCTCCGGTCTTGGCGGAGATTCGCAAAATATCGGCGGCTTTGATGCCGAGCACATTTTCGATTTCCATGGCGTAACGATCTGGGTCAGCAGCCGGAAGGTCGATTTTGTTGAGGGCGGCCACGATCTCAAGATCGTTTTCAAGCGCCAGATAGCAGTTCGCCAAGGTCTGGGCTTCTATACCTTGAGCGGCATCAACCACTAGGACCACACCTTCACAAGCAGCCAGTGATCGGCTCACTTCATAGCCAAAGTCAACATGTCCAGGAGTGTCAATCAGGTGCAACGTGTGCCCCTTCCAGTCCACCCGGACGTTTTGGGCTTTGATAGTGATTCCTCGCTCACGTTCAAGGTCCATGGAATCCAAGTACTGGGCGCGCATATCTCGGGCCTCAACGGCATGAGTGAGTTCCAAAATGCGATCGGAAAGGGTCGACTTGCCATGGTCGATATGGGCGATAATCGAAAAGTTGCGGATTTTGGAGAGGTCCATGGCGAAAAGTGCGGTGAGTCGGTCCGAAATACCATTCGCTGGACCACCGAGTGCTCCGTACCCTATCGCCTGGTAGGCGAGCCGATCAGGACAGTTGTTGGCGAGGCCAGCAAGCGCTGGTACCCTTCACATGCTCATTCGATCGCACCGAGGTTCCCGTGGCAAATATTAAGAGTCAGAAAAAGCGCATTCTCACTAACGCCAAGAGAGCTGAGCGCAATAAGGCCGTAAAGAGCGAACTCAAGACTCGCTATAAGTCCGCCACCGCCTCGATCGGTGAGGAAACCAATGCTGAAGATGTTCGTTTAGCAGTCAAGCGCATTGATATGGCTGTAACCAAGGGCATCATTCACAAGAATGCCGCCGCTCGTCGTAAGAGCCGATTGATGAAAAAGGTCAACGCCGCCGGGTGACCGCTTTGGTCAGTCGTGCGAGACGGGCCACCAGAACATCCATCACCACATCGGCGTCTAGTCCGGTGCCCCCACGCAAATCCATATCTGCCCCCGCCAAGAGCCCGTAGGCCCGGCGAATCCCACTGCCTCCTAATCCCCGATAGGCCCGAAGAGCCTTTTCAGCCGGGAAACCTTTTAAGCCGAGTATTGCTTCGGCATCGGCGGCACTCGCCACCTCTGCTCCGTCAAGACGGGCCAGACGGGCATAGTGATTATGTAATTGGGCCAAAATTTGCAGTGGATGTCGTTCACCGGCCTGAGTCAGTCGACGCAGAACAATGAGGGCTTGTTCAGCATTGCCCGCTTCGATCGCGTCGGTGAGGTCCCACGGTTTTGAATCGCCTCGCTCGCCCAGGAAGGGTTGCAGTTGCGCCACGCTGATAGGCCCATTTCCATATGCCGATTTCAACGTTTCAGCTAAACCTGAAAATCGAGCAACATCCTCACCTAGCCACTCCATAACCAAGGCCAACGCTGCAGGATGAAACTGAATACCCAGAGCCGCAATGGTGGTCTCCCACCACTCGCGCCGCTCTTTGGGCTTGGTTGGTGGAGAGGGATCAATGGACAGTCCCCCGCATGCTTTCAAGCCGTCACTAACGACTTTGGTAACGCGCCCACTTCCCCATTCAATGACTAAATCGGTCTCATCATTAGGTTGGGCCAAATAGCGGGCCAGGACCTGATGATCTTCGCTCGGACGAGCCCCTACGGCGCGCACCACCACGATGCGACGTTCAGTAAAAACCGATGGAGTTTCAGCGGCCTCAACTGCAGCGGCCATCACGTAATCTCCGGAA
>JBJOFA010000132.1:0-5020 GCA_046049015.1 Actinomycetota bacterium
CGTCACTCTGACATTTCTCCTCACCGGAATCGTGGCCTCGCTATCACTCTCCACAGTCAGTTATTTCACAGCCCGCTCCTATTTGCTTGAACGCCGCGATGAAGTTGCTGAACGCCAAGCGTTTAACAATGCACAACTCATTCGTAGTCAAATTCGCACTCGTCGCTCTGAAGCCTTCGAATTCATCTCCGGAGTGCGCACCGAAAGTAACGGATTTGCGGTGCTACATCTCTCGCCCGAAAACCTTTTTTTCTCCCAAGAAATCCGGTTCACTCAATCGGCCTTTCCGCCCGAGCTCATTGCTGCCACTTTGAACGGAATTACATCTCGTCAGCGATTCACAGTAGAGGGGCAGCCATACGTAGGAGTGGGCGTATACGTGGCCGAAATTGGGGCCCACTATTTTGAAGCCTTCCCCCTTGCCGATGAGCGAAGAACTCTGAACATCATTGCATCTGCTCTTCTCATCGGAGTGGTAGTGGTTGGCACTCTGGCAGCATTGGTCGGACTTGCGCTCAGTCGTCGACTTATGCGGCCACTACAGCGGGTCAGCGAAGCAGCTGGTGATATCGCGCAAGGAGGTTTAGACACCCGTTTGGATCAGGAAACTGATCCTGATTTGTCCCGCCTGGTGTCTTCTTTCAACGAGATGGCCGATGCAGTTCAGGCTCGTATCGAACGCGAGACTCGATTCGCGTCGGATGTCAGTCACGAATTGCGTTCGCCGATTACCGCCCTTGCCGCCGCAGTTGAAGTCCTTGATGCGCGGCGAGCCGATCTCCCGGAACGAACTCAGCAGGCTCTGGACGTCGTTGCTTCGCAAGTTCGCCGTTTCGATCAGATGGTGCTCGATCTTTTAGAACTTTCCCGTTCAGATGTGGGCATTCTTGATCTCCATCGAGAAGATATCGACCTCGTTGCCTTCGTACATCGAGTTGCTCAACGTTACGGTGTCGAAAATCTTTTGGTAGAAGTTCAGCCTGGCGCGTCAACAAATGCCAATATCGACAAGCGCCGATTCGAGAGGATTATTGCGAATCTGCTCGACAACGCCCGTCTTCACGGCGGAGGAGTATCACGAGTGAGTATTGAAAGCGCTCCATTGGGACATCGGATCGCCGTGGAAGATCACGGTCCCGGAGTTTCTCAAAGTGATCGATCACGAATTTTTGAACGCTTTACCCGCGGCTCTGCTGGTCGCAGTCGTGCCGGAGGTACAGGACTCGGTTTAGCCCTGGTCGCCGAACATGCTCGAGCCCACGGAGGTTCAGCATGGGTTGAAGATGTTCCCGGAGGAGGAGCGCGTTTCGTCATTGAACTCCCCGATATTGCTCGACCTATTTCACTTTCGGGTTCTCTTTCTGGCTCACTGTCGGGAGACGCACAATGAAACCGATCACCTATCGACGCTCGCGACCACACGTCACCATCACAGCTCTCACCATGTCAACTTTCTTGTTGTTTGCACTGAATGCTTGTTCGATACCCGATGACGGAGCAGTACAAGCAGTGAACCCGGCATTGATCCCCTACGAGTTGAATGCCACCACGTCTTCAACTTCGGCTCCATCAACCACGATGCCTATCGAAATTGACATTTCGTCCAGCACCGCACCGGAAACCTCGGTGCCGGTGGAAGTAGTGAATCTTTTTTACATCGCTGGCCTTCAAGTCGTCCCCATCTCAAGGCTTTTGCTCAGCCCGGCTAGCGCCGCCCAGGTACTAGCCGCCCTAGCCGAGGGGGTTCCACCGGGAGAAACAGCCGCCGGATTACGTTCTGCGTTGCCAACAGACTTTCTCACCGAGGTAACCGTTGAACGCGGCGTGGCGCGAGTGAACTTGCCTCCCACTTTTCTCACTGATGTGCCAGGAGCCGAACAGCGATTGGCTATCGCACAAATAGTTCTCTCCCTCACCAGACGCGCTGGAATTGGGCAAGTTCTCTTCACCAGTGCCGGTGAACCTCAAAGTGTTCCCCGCGGACGTGGGGATCTCTCCGAACCTGGCGGAACGGTGGCGTGCGAGGACTACGCAAACCTGCTTCCCGCCGGGTTTTCCTGTTGAGCCGACGGCAAATCAAAAGTCATTGAGGTTGGCGGGAGTCCGGAGTGCAAGTACACCTGGTGTCGCGAAGCGTCTCTTTTGGAGAGGTTAGCTAGCCGTTTACCTTCGGCATGATGTCGTTCACCAATCGCTTCAGGTCGTCCAGAGTCTTCGAAACCGGGACGTCGGAAAACGGTGGCCAGATGAGCGGCATATTCATGCCAGCCTCCTTATAGGCCTTCAGTCGATCAGTAATTTGCTTTTCTGTGCCAACCAGCAAGTTCGTCAACTTGTGATTGTCGGTCTGGTCAGTCTCTTGATCGGTGATGGTGAACCAAATCATGCTGCACATATCAAAGCCATCGTCAAGCGAGCGAGTACTGCCCATTTCCTTCAACTCACGTCCGATCTCTTGCTTCCACCGGGTGATCTCTGCAGGAGTGTCTTGAATTCCAATCCAACCGGCAAGGCCATACTTCGCAATTCGGCTTGCTGATCTCTTCGGATCCTTGAGTCCACTGAAGTAGATCGGGGGATGAGGCTTTTGGACGGGCTTTGCCCCGAAGCCGGCGGGTGCAAAATCGGCAAATTCACCGTGATATTCGAAGATGTCATTGGTCCAGATTCCCTGCATGATCTCAAGGGTTTCCCGCACGTGCTGATGACGCTTCGGAAAGATATGTGATGCACTGGCGGCGGCAAATTCTTCGGGCATCCAGCCTGATCCCACACCTACGTTCACGCGCCCATTCGAAAGATGGTCAACTGTGGCGATTTCACCGGCGAGTACCCCGGGAGCGCGGTAGGGCGTATCGATGATGCTCATGCCGATACGAACTTTCTTCGTCTTTGCAGCCAGCCATGGGATTAGGGGCATGCCATGCAGCCACTGCCCCCGAGCCGACACTGGCATCTGCAACGGAAATTGATCCATCATGCCAAAGGGATAAGTCAAACCCCCATGGTCGGATGCCTCGGGCACAATGATTCGATCAAGGGTCCAGACCGAGTCGAAGTCGAGTTCCTCGGCGAGGGCCGTGAGATCTTCTAGTTCCTTCACCGTGACCTTGTCCCGAAAATTTGGCAAGTACAGAGCAAGTTTCATTTTCATTTCTTCCCCCAAGTGTGATTCAGCGTGATCACGACGAGATATGTATCACGCGTGATACATATCTTTTATCACGCGTGATATGGTTTTTCAAGTGGGTGCGACATCAAATAAGCCAAATCAGAAATCAGGCGACGGCGACGTCAGGGCGAGTCGGCTAGGCGACCAACTGTGTTTCGCCCTCTATTCGGCCACAAACGCCATGACTCGCGCCTATCGACCCCTCCTTGCCGAAATAGGCCTGACGTATCCCCAGTACCTGGTGCTATTGGTCCTCTGGGAGCGCCAAACTTGTCGCCTCGGCGAGATTGCTGATGAACTCCACCTGGCGACCCACGCCGTGTCGCCGATTATCGACCGCCTCGAAGAGGCAGGGGCAGTGAAGCGGGTCGAGGATGCCACTGACGGCCGTGCCGTGAAAGTAGAGCTCACCAAAGCCGGGCGTGAACTTGAGGCAAAAGCAGCAGGCGTTCAGGAACAAATGCGCTGTCGGATATTGCTTGATGCGGAGGCTGTCGATGAGCTACGTGAGAATATCGCCCTGCTCGTCATCAACTTACGGGCGGACTAAGAATCTCCTCGTCAGTGGATTTCTGGGGATTCTAATTTCAAGACGTCTCGCAACTCGCGCTTAAGAACTTTCCCGTAGTTGTTCACGGGTAAGGATTCCACAAATCGGTATTCCTTAGGTCTCTTGTAGCGCGCGATTCGTTCGATACAAAGTTGATCGAGAGTTTCGATCGTGGGAACCTCAGCACCACTATCTATGACGATAAAGGCAACAATGGACTCACCCCATTCAGGATCAGGCCGCCCAATGACTGCAACTGCAGTCACTGCAGGATGCTCCAGTAGCACTTCTTCGACCTCGCGCGGGTAGATGTTCATCCCGCCACTGATAATTAGATCCTTTGATCTGTCACGAAGAGTGAGACATCCATCCTCATCAAAACTTCCCATGTCCCCGGTGTACAGCCATCGATCACGAATACTGTCTGCAGTTGCTTCGGGGTTATTCCAATAGCCGGCCATCACAACATCTCCACGAACAACGACTTCGCCAATCTCGCCAACAGGAAGCACATCGCCGTTTTGATCGACGACGCGAACTTCTACATCTGTGCGCGGAAAGCCAACGCTCTGCATATGGTCTCGCCAACGCACATGAGAAGTGTTCCCATGTTGAGCTTTTGAGAGCGCAGTAATTGTCATTGGTGTCTCTCCCTGACCGTAGATTTGCGTCAATCTTGGCCCGAAGACATCGAGCGCCCCCTCTAAATCGGCGAGGTACATAGGTGCTCCGCCGTAGATGATCGTCTTCAGGTTTGAGAGATCAGCTCGAAGAATCGCTGGATCACTGGCAAGGCGTTTCACCATGGTCGGAGCAGCGAAGAAGGAAATTCCAGGCCAACGTGAAATGAGAGTGGCAATTTCATCGCCGTCAACTCCACCTGAAATGGGGATGACACTGACTGCGCCGCGGGCCACATGCGGCAGACCGTAAAGGCCGGATCCATGCGAGAGAGGAGCAGCATGGAGAATGGCATCGTTGGGTGATATGGGATCAATATCGGCAAAGTAGCTAAGTGACATTGTGATTAGATTCCGGTTGGTGAGGGTGGCGCCTTTGGGTCGTCCAGTGGTGCCGCTTGTATAGAAGAGCCATGCCGCCTCGGTTGGAAGCCTCTCGGCGCATCTCATGGGGGGAAAGTCGGCAAGTGCGCGCCATTCGTCACTGGGTGCCACTATCACGGTTCTCAATGACGGAACCAAGTCCACGATTGAGCGCACATCGTTTACGTGATCATCATCGACGATGACCACTTTTGATTCGCTGTGATTCAGAATGTAGGCAATTTCATCTCGATG
>JBJOFA010000133.1:0-4972 GCA_046049015.1 Actinomycetota bacterium
CGCCAAGTTCTTCAAACTTTGGAGCAGCAATATTTAGTGGTCACCTTGGTCAGTGACATTTTGAATCGCGGCTTGAGTGTGGCCATTGGCGCCGAGCATGGCATTGAACCCTTGGCTAGTTGCTCAGTGGTGGTGTCCCCAGTCGTTGTTGACGGACAGCAAGTCGGCACGGTGGGCGTGTTAGGTCCCACGCGGATGGACTACCCCCAGGCACTCGCAACCGTTGAAGTGGTATCGGATCGGCTTGGCCGAAGACTCGGTGAGGGCTGAGACCAGCTATGGCTGACTACTACGAATTGCTAGGTGTGAATCGATCGGCATCAGCAGATGAAATTAAAAAGGCGTATCGTCAATTAGCCCGCAAGCTTCATCCCGATGCCAATCCCGGGGATCAATCAGCTGAAGAAAAGTTCAAACAGGTTGCTCAGGCTTATGAGGTGTTGTCTGATCCCGAAGCACGCAATAGATATGACCGATTCGGTGAAGCAGGGGTCAACGGCCAAACTGGAGGCGACTTCTTCGGAGGGGGAGGCGGCCTTGGTGACATTTTCGAAACCTTCTTCGGTGGAAACCCTTTTGGGAACACGCGCGGACCGGCCGGTCCTCCGCGGGGTCAAGACCTTGAGGTCGTAGCGGATTTAGATTTTGAACAAGCAGTCTTTGGTGCCACGATCCCTGTTGAGGTTCGTACTGCTGAAAGTTGTGAGGACTGTTCAGGAACTGGCGCAGGTGCGGGTACGCAGCCAGTGACCTGTGCTGATTGCAACGGTGCTGGGCAGGTTCAAAGAGTTCGTCAAAGTCTGTTGGGTCAAATGGTGACTTCGCAGGCCTGTGCGCGCTGTCGTGGTTTTGGGCAAGTCATCACGACACCGTGCACAACCTGTGATGGCACCGGTCGCAATATCACCGAGAAGACTTTTCAAGTAGATGTTCCGGCAGGTGTGGATACGGGCTCAACCTTGCGCCTGACTGGCCGCGGAGCGGTGGGACCGCGGGGAGGAAGCGCCGGTGACCTATTTGTCCATCTGCGTGTGCGCCCCCACGATCAATACGTACGCGACGGGTTCGATCTCATTACCGAAGTGGAAATCTCAATAGTCCAAGCCGCGCTCGGTGTATCGCTAGATCTCTCAACTCTTGATGGAGATGAAACTCTGCTCATTCCAGCAGGCACTCAGCCGGGGAAGATCTTCACTTTGCGCCGCCGAGGAGTGCCCCGTCTGCAATCAAGTGGTCGCGGGGATTTGCGAGTGGTCGTCAAGGTTATGGTGCCTACCAAGTTGTCGGCAGCTGAATCAAAGTTGTTGCGCAGTTATGCGGCTGAGCGTGGCGACGATGTGGCTCCTGAGGACGCCGGATTTTTCTCGAAGATCAAATCAGCATTCTCATGACATCTCGGCGAACGGCAGCTGCCCACGTTTTCGCTGACGATCTCGACGTTCCAATCTTGACCGAAGAGGTTCGACATCACCTTGGCCGAGTTTTACGCCTCCGAGTCGGTGAAATCATTTCGGTGTCGAACGGCGCTGGTTCCTGGCGTCCTTTTAGTGTGGCCAGCGCCGATCTGGAGCTAAGCCCTATTGGCGATGTCAAACAAGTCGAGCCCCCACAGGTCAGCACAGCTGTTGCTTTTTCTTTGACCAAAGGGGAGCGCCCGGAACTCGTAGTGCAAAAACTCACTGAGTTAGGAATTGATCACATCATCCCGGTAATTACTGAGCGAACCATTGTTCGCTGGGACACTTCGAAAATGGAGCGCAATCACGATCGCTTGGTGAAAGTAGTTCGCGAAGCAGCGATGCAAAGTCGAGGGGTTTTTCTTCCACGATTGCATCTTCCCGTTCGCGGACTCGGGGAACTCTTAAGCCTGATGGCTGAGCTTGGAATGAAAGATGGATTGGCACTAGCAGAACCCGATGGGGAGCCGATGAGTTCTGATATCAGCTCAATCATCGTTGGACCGGAAGGGGGCTTTACGGCTGATGAATGTGCCCAGATTCCCCGTCATGTTGCTCTGCCAGGAGGAATTTTGCGGGCTGAAACTGCAGCCATTGCCGCCGGTGTCCTCCTGGCTCATCAACGCTCAGCAATTCACGGGTATGAGTCATGATGGCTGCTACGCAATCAGCCTTTGGGGTCTACGTGCACATTCCCTTTTGTCGCCATCGTTGCGACTATTGCGCCTTTGCCACGTTTACTGATCGAGATCATCTCATGGTGAAATATCTTGAGACATTGCGCGCCGAAATAGCTTCGGCCATCGAAAACGGTATGCCTCGGGCTACATCGATTTTTGTTGGAGGAGGTACGCCGACGCGAGTGATGCCCGAAATGTTGGTGGAGGTTCTTTCAACGATTCCCATTGTCGATGGCGCTGAGGTCACCGTTGAGTGCAATCCCGATGACTGCAACGAACATCTCATGTCAGTCTTTCGAGATGGAGGGGTGAATCGCATCAGTATGGGAGTGCAGTCGATGCAGACCCATGTGTTGCAGTCGCTAGGCCGAACACATGATCCCGACAATGTGGTGCGGGCCATTGATGCAGCTCGGAACCAAGGTATTGAGAATTTCAACCTGGACATTATTTATGGGGCACACGGCGAAACTGTGGCCGATTGGGCGGTAACCGTTGAGCGGGTTGTGGCTCTACAGCCTGATCATGTTTCGGCCTATGGACTAACGGTTGAGCCAGGAACGCCCCTTGCGGATGCTCCCGATCGGTATCCCGATGACGACCTTCAAGCTGACATGTATGAAGTGGCCGATATCTCGTTGAGCGCTGCAGGACTAGACAACTATGAAATCTCCAACTGGGCCCGACCCGGTTATGAGTGTCGGCACAATCTGCTGTATTGGAACCAAGGCGATTACCGCGGTTTTGGAAGTGCGGCTCACTCTCATGAACAGGGTCGCCGTTGGTGGAATGTGCGCACTCCCGATCGATATATCGAGTTGGTTGGCTTTGGGGAGAGTGCTGAGTCCTCCTATGAAATTCTGGATCGGGAGGCACAACGTTTGGAGGCCTTGCAGTTATCCCTTCGACTGCGCAAGGGGGTGGAGCGGGATGCCTTTTCTGATGAAGATCGACAAAATCTGGCCCACTTATTGGATGAGACAGAAGGAGGCCGTTTGCAACTGAACCGCAATGGTCGCCTATTGGCCAATGAGATAGCACTTCGGCTGCGCTGAGGAGCTGGCGAAAAGGGTGGGGATGCTAAACGGTGGGGTAGTCGTGACCTTCGGCTAGGCTTTGCCGACGTTCGGGCGTGTAGCTCAGTTGGTTAGAGCGCCACCATGACACGGTGGAGGTCCCGGGTTCGAGTCCCGTCACGCCCACTCGAATATTTGAGTCCTAGGTTATGTTTCGAAACGGAATCCCTCTAGGCAATTGATCGTTTCTTCTTGTAGGCAATCTGATAACTTGGCACAGATAGGTCCTGACCGCGTTATGGGCGGGCGAATGCGGTCACGCAGCCTTCTCAAAGTGATGCCGGCTACGATCTGTAACGTGGATTTCCCTCGTCGACGCTTTGTTCGGATCGTTGCCTTGACGTTGATAGTCCTCGTTCCGGGACACACCGTGGCAATAAAGCCGGTTGCGGCGGCCTCCGCAACGATAGTGGTGTCGTCTTCGGTGGTCGGCACAAGCCCCCTACTTGGATACAACATTGCGCATGGAATGGAGGGCTCGAATGCTGCCGATTGGTGGCGTTACGACGGGGCTAAAGCAGCCCGAGTTTTCTTGTCGGTGTCTGACATCGAACCATCTGATGACATTTCGGGAAATGGTGATGGGGTCAACTCCAAAACAACATTCGAGGGGCGGCGGGACGCGCTGCGAAACAATGCGTCTTCAAGAGTGGCTTCTCTCGATTCCCAATTTGTCGACTGGCAAAAATTCCTGGTCGCCTACAACCAGGTGGCGACAGGTAATAATCGGTTTTCGGTCGCCAGTTGGTTTCCGAAACTGCGATCTCAAGGCGTCGACATTTTGGTGAACATCACTGCATCACCATCTCGTTTTCCGGTCTCAGGTCCAACCGACTTTGCGAATATGTGGGAACTTTGGCAGCACTTTTACGCCCAGGCGTTCATCCTGTCGCGGGATTACGATGTGGAACGTTTCAGCGTTTTCAACGAACCCAATAACTGGTCGCCGGCAATACCAGTTGAAAACTGGTCATTACGCCTTCGGGTGGCAGCCGATGCCATTCGTTCAGCAATTGCTGACATGAACAGTCGTTACGTGCGGTCACTGGTGGCGAAAATATACGCTCCCAACACTGCCAATGGGGCGACAAAGTACGACGACTATGCCGGCGGTGATTATTGGGGTCGCCAGGCAGTTACTGAACGCGAGCAAGACCTGTGGGGGGCGGTGACCACGTCAGGCAGAGTCAATTTCGACGTCTACAACTATCAGAAGTATTCGATGAACTCGTCTACATATTCGGTTGATTACGACACTTTGGTCGGAAAGATTTCGTCGGACGTTCCGGGAGGGCTTCCGATGGCTTTGACGGAATACAACGTTCGTACTGGTTCTGATTACGACACCATGGTCAACACCGGAGACTCGCCTTCAGACTTTTCCTCACTAGGGGCAAATAGTGTAACTCTGGCGGCAAAAGGTGTTTCAGAGTTGTATCTCTTTAAGTACGGGATGACTGAGCGAACCGGTGGGACGTACCCGGTGGCCAAGAATGGAACACACTATGTACAGAACGCAACGACGGGCGTAAATAACTATGGCGGCGCTGCGGGAACTGCCGAGGTCTATCGACTCTTCTTGGAGGCATCCGGTAAAAGTCGGCCGATCCTAGGGGTGACGTCATCTCTCGGAACTGGCGTATCCATCCAGGCGACACGTGACGACGTTGATGGTGTTGTGCATATTTTTGTGGCTAACACCACCACCTCAACTGCGAATGTCGACATTGACGTTGCTGCTCTTGGCGGCGCCGGCCAG
>JBJOFA010000134.1:0-4960 GCA_046049015.1 Actinomycetota bacterium
CAAGACCTATGACGGCGAGAGTGCTGCTGTTCGTGACGCGTCATTCGAAATCAGCAAGGGTGAGTTCGTCTTTATGGTGGGTCCGTCCGGGTCGGGTAAATCCACTTTGCTGCGCCTCATGAATCGTCAGGAGCAGCCCGAGCGGGGCTCAGTTTGGGTCGCCGGCAAAGACATCAATGCCATGGCTGATTCAAAAGTGCCGTATCTGCGTCGAAACATTGGCAATATTTTCCAGGACTACAAACTTCTGCTTAATAAGACGGTTTTTGAAAACGTGGCCTTTGCTCTCGAGGTCATCGGGCGCCCGAAGCATGTCATCCGTCAGCAAGTCCCCGCAGTACTCGATCTGGTGGGACTATCCGATAAGCAAGACCGCTTTCCCCACCAACTCTCTGGTGGCGAGCAGCAGCGGGTCTCGATAGCGCGGGCCTTTGTGAATCGACCGCTCATCTTGTTGGCCGACGAGCCAACCGGAAACCTCGATCCCCAAACTGGTGAGGGCATTATGCGACTACTGGAGCGAATTAATGCCACGGGAACCACAGTGGTGATGGCCACACATGATCAGCGCATCGTCAACATGATGCGCCGTCGAGTCGTGCAACTTGATCGGGGCGTCATTGTGCGTGACCAGGAGCGGGGAGTGTACGACTGATGCTTTCTCGGATCAGTTATGCCTTCGGGGAAACCTGGGCCAGCTTCAAGCGGAACGTGACGTTGACGGCGGCAGCAGTCGTCACTTCGGCGGTTTCTTTGCTGCTCGTCGGCACCACTTTGCTGATTCAACAGGCTTTCGATAATTTGCTGACCCGCTGGAAAGGTGACGTGGAGCTGATCGTTTACGTGCGCGCCGATGCCGCACCGGAACAGATTCAAGTCATCGAACAGGCCTTGAGATCGCAACCCTCAATTGTGGATGTCGACCAATTGCGCTATC
This sequence comes from Actinomycetota bacterium, assembly GCA_046049015.1. Lineage (GTDB taxonomy): Bacteria > Actinomycetota > Acidimicrobiia > Acidimicrobiales > Ilumatobacteraceae > Casp-actino8. Next base: position 938 of record JBJOFA010000134.1, read on the forward strand.
TCGACCAGGCGGCTAGCTATGCCGAGGCACAAAAGTTGTTCGCCGGGGATCCGGGCACGTTGCGACTGCTGACTCCCGAAAACATCCCTTCACAGTTCAAAGTCGTGCCGATTTCAGAGGACTCCAATCTCACTCGAGAGCTTGGGGAGCAGTTCAGGCTTTTGCCGGGAGTGCGCCAAGTGGCCTATGCCCAGGATGTTTTTGACGTTGTTTCAAAGGTTTCCCAGTTCATTCGAGTCGCCACAACGGCAATGTCCATCGTGCTTCTCATCGTGGCCGTAGGACTGATTTGGAACACGATTCGAACGGCCATGTTTGCCCGTCGTCGCGAAATTGAGGTCATGAAACTTGTCGGGGCGACCAACTGGTTTATCCGCATCCCTTTTATGTTGGAGGGGTTGCTTCAGGGAGTTATTGGCGGAGTTCTGGCTTGCGCCGGGTTGTGGGGTTTGAACTCGGCCTGGTCGGGAGCCGTACTGGACTTCAATGACTCGGAGCTCTCTGCCCTGGTAGTGACCGATGGTTTCGTCCGCTGGATCATGCTTTTATTGCTGGGCATTGGAGCGATAGCGGGTGCAGTGGGGTCCGGTATCGCCGCTTCTCGCTTCCTTGACGTATGAGGTCGTCTGCGGTGACCCATTAGGGTCATCGCTATGGCTTACGAAGAAATTCTGTACGACGTATCGGAGAACATTGCCACGATCACTCTGCATCGTCCGGACAAACTGAATGCATTTACGAACCGGATGTTGAAGGAGTTGATCGCAGCCTTTGATGCGACCGATGCCGATGACGAGGTACGCGCCGTCATTGTGACTGGTTCGGGTCGAGCATTTTGCGCCGGTGCTGACCTCTCCGGTGGGGGAGAGACCTTTGCCAAAGGCGGCAGTGATGTTGCAGCCCGTTCAGGAGTGGTACGAGATGGCGGAGGTCTCGTCGCCTTGCGCATCTTCGAGTCGAAAAAGCCGGTGATTGGGGCGATCAATGGAGCAGCCGTCGGCGTAGGTGTGACCATGACCTTGCCAATGGATATTCGCCTCGCCAGTGACACCGCAAAATTTGGATTTGTCTTTGCTCGGCGGGGGATTGTTCCCGAAGCCGCTAGTAGCTGGTTCCTGCCCCGACTGGTAGGTATTTCCCAGGCCGCGGAATGGTGCTTCACGGGACGGATGATCAGTGCAGAGGAGGCGCAACAGGGTCGCCTGGTACGTAGTGTGCACGCACCTGAAGACCTCATGTCCACAGCGCGCGGGATTGCTCGAGAGATCGCCGAGAATGCCGCGCCCGTGTCTGTGGCGCTCAGTCGTCAGATGCTGTGGCGAATGTTGGGGGCAGATCATCCCATGGAAGCCCACCGAGTGGATTCTCGGGCGATCAATTCTCGAGGGGCGAGTGACGATGCACGCGAGGGTGTGATGAGCTTCTTGGAAAAGCGGGCACCTCATTTTGCTGGGAAGGTCAGCGAGGGGCTTCCCGAAGTTTTCCCCGACTGGACCGACCCCACCTTTTCTTAATCCCTTGGGCGCGAAAACGTGCCAAATGTGGGGTGGTTCGTAGAGTGGGGGAGATGCCTGACGAGTTACCCGGCGAGTTACCCAACGAATTATCTGCGGTATTGCCTGAAGATGTTCAGGATGAGTCGTTGTATGCCCGGGTGGGGGGTCACGAATTTTTCATTCGTCTCGTCAATTCCTTTTATGCCGGTGTGATCACCGATGAGGTGCTGTGGCCTCTCTATCCCGACCAGCCCGATCTTGAAGGGGCCAAAGAGCGCCTCACCTTCTTCCTGATTCAGTATTGGGGTGGACCAACCACCTACATGGAGCGCCGGGGTCACCCCCGTTTACGTCTTCGCCATATGCCCTTTCGCATTGGCCCTCAAGAGCGCGATCGCTGGTTGGTACACATGGCTGCAGCCGTGGAAGAGTCCACGACCGATCCTGGTTTACGAGCCGAGCTGATGGCTTATTTCACTCCCGCAGCCGAACATCTGCGCAATGACACCGGACTTCCCATTAGTTCGAGTCGTCCGAACCCGAGTCCCGCACCGAAGTAGCTCTCTTAGCCAAAGACCACGGTCTTGCGCCCATAGACCAGCACCCGATGCTCAAGATGGGCCCGCACGGCTCTCGCCAAAACGATGGTTTCCAAGTCCCGGCCTTTGCGCGTTAACTCGGCGACGGCATCGCGATGCGTAACGCGGGTGACCTCTTGATCGAGAATCGGTCCCTCATCAAGTTCATCGGTGACGTAGTGAGCGGTGGCACCGATGATTTTGACTCCGCGATCGTGCGCCTGACGATAGGGGTTGGCGCCAATGAACGCCGGCAGGAACGAGTGATGGATATTGATGATCCGTGAAGGAAAAGCACTCACCACATAGGGCGAAAGGATCTGCATATAGCGGGCAAGTACCACGAGATCTACGTTTCGGGACTGCAACTCAGCGACAACGCGCTGTTCTTGTTCCAGTTTGGTCTCGGTGGTCACTGGCAGGTGCAGATAAGGAACGCCCATATGCTCCACCAGGTCGGCGTGGTCCGGATGATTATCAATGACGCAGACGATGTCGGCCGGCAACTCCTGGGATCGCCAACGTCCCAAAAGATCGAACAAACAATGAGGCTGCTTGCTGGCCAAGATGCCGACTCGAGGACGCTCGTCGGTGAACCTCAATTGGACTTGCATAGTAAATTTCTCAGCGATTGGAGCAAAGGCCGACAAGATGCGGGTTCGCTCAAGAGACATGCCGGCCAGCTCGAATTCCACTCGCTGGAAAAAGACCCGTTCAACATCGTCAGTGTGTTGTTCGGCATGCACGATATTTCCGCCGTTGTCCGCCACAAATCCTGCTACCGCAGCAACGACCCCAGGCTGATCGGGACAGGAAATGAGCAGGACTCCGGTGGCAGACATCGTGTTAGTTTGCCTTTGATGCGGTCCCATTTGCGACGAGTCTGCCAATGAACCCCTCGGGATTTCGGCCCCTGCACATCGTTTCAGCCGGAACAACCATTGACACCGATGGAATTTCGTTTCCCACCGTGGTCGTGGACGTCAGTGATCGGCCCGATGTTCGTGATTTGGCCCGTGTGGTGGCCACTGATGGGGTCGGTGACCTGACCACGACCGGAGATATCGGGATGGATCCGCAGGGCCGAACTGTCATTCGTCTCGTGGCTCGCGCTTCGCATCCGGTCAATGTCGAGTTCAGCCTGGTCTTCCCCATGCCGGCCTACGCAGAATTATTGGGAGACGCTGCTCGGATGGGCTGTCTAGTCATCGCTTCGGCCACTGGTGATCCTCCCGAGATTGACACCAGCAATTGGCTGGGCCTTGATGTCGATGCCTCAGCCCTTCAGCGCATGGTCAACTTCGCCGGATGAAAATCACCGGTTGAAAGCCCTCAGTTCAACACGTCAAACCATTGCAAAGAATGGACTAAATAGTCAGCGACCGAATAATGCGTAACAGGCCACTGCTGCGGCCGCGGCCACATTCAAAGAGTCGATACCTTCGGCCATGGGTATGCGCACCTGATGAGTCATAGCCGCCAACGATCGAGCCGATAAGCCGTTACGTTCAGACCCCATCACCAGGATGATCCGCGACTCTTGTGAAAGTCCCAGGGACACCTCTTCAAGACTCAGCGCTTCTTTATTCGGCGTCAAACCGCAGACCACGAATCCATCCGCTCGCAATCCCTCCAAAGTTTCGGCTACATCGTCGACGCGACAATGACGAAGCGAAAATGCGGTTCCCATTGATACCCGCAGGGCTCGACGGGCCAAAGGATCGGCGCTGTTGCGATCAAGGATCAAACCCTCAACTCCGAAAGCTGCGGCGCTGCGCACAATTGCTCCGATATTGGTTGGGTTATCCACGTCTTCAAGAACGACCAGGCGACGAGCGATCGAAGTTATTGAAATTACATCGGCCAGGATTGGCCGCTCGACAAGGGCGATGATGTCGAGGGCCACTCCGAGACCAGTCAATACCTTGCGAGCCTGAGCCGATGCCGCG
>JBJOFA010000135.1:0-4930 GCA_046049015.1 Actinomycetota bacterium
GGAGGCAACGGCATTTTCACAGTTGCACTTGACGGAAACGGCGGCAACGACTCTTCATTCACTGTTGATGTCGATTGCCCTCGCAAAAAGCGCTCAACTACACCAACCACCGCTCCCGTGTTGCCAAGCACTGGTTCTGACAGCAACACCTTGCTGGTCATCGCTCCGATGATGGTTCTCCTTGGAGGCGCCCTCATCGTGGCCCGCCGCCGGTTGGTGAACGCCTAACAGGCACAGCAGAGCTTCAAATTCTCTGACCAAGAAAGAGCCCCATCGGGAAACCGACGGGGCTCTTTCGCGTCATCAGGACAAATGATGCCAGCCATGAAAGCTCAGCCGGCGGCTAGTTTCGATGCATGGCTCATCCACGGAACAGCGCAGCGCTTCGTCCAACACCAAAGACTGGCGCGATTCTGATCGGTCTGCTCATGTTGGCTGCCTGTGGAGGTAGCGATACTCCAACACCTGACACAGTGGCACCGACTTCCACTACCTCGACATCATCTCCCACCAGTACCACCGAGCCTCCAGCACCGACTACCACTGCGCCCGTTGAGTTAGAACAGTTGGCCCTTTGGCCCGCACCATCAGTGGTGTTTACCTCGCCGAAAGCCGCTGCAGAGGACTTCATCGTTCAGGTACTGGGCGTTCCCCCCGAGATCGGTGAATTCATGAGTGGGGATTCTCGCAGCGGCGAAATTCTCGTCTACTCCCCCGGTAACCCACCATCGCCTCGCGGACTGTTACTGCTACGCCAGTTGGGCCCAAGTAATGGCTGGTTCATCATCGGCACCATCAACGACCTCGCCTTGATTACCAGCCCCGAATCTGGAACCAGCGTGACGGCTGGTCCGCTGACGATCGAAGGATTAGCCGAGGGATTTGAAGCAACGGTCATTGTTGAGGCCTTCATCGCTGGCCGGTCAGAACCAATCTTGGATCGTGAGGTGACCTTCGCCGGCAACTTTGGAACACCCGGACCGTTTCAGGTGACTCTTGATATCTCAGCGGCCAATCCCGGTGACACTGTGCTCATCTTGATACGCGGTGGGGTCGGCCTGGAGACTGACCCTGGGGAGTTTGGCGCAATTGCCGTTCTGATCGCCGAATGAGTCTCGTAACTTCCAGGGCTAAAGAAGCCACTGACGGAAAAGCCCAAGGACGCGAGTTCATCTTCTTAGTGACGGCCCTCATGGCCAGTATGGCTCTCGCCATTGACATCATGTTGCCGGCATTCCCCGAGATGCGACGTGAATTTGGCATGTCTGCCGACTCCACCCAAGTCGCCTGGGTCATTACCGCATTCTTCTTAGGAGTGGCCATTGGTCCATGGCTCTACGGCCCAGCTTCTGATCGCTTTGGTCGGCGTCGACCACTACTCATTGGACTGAGTTTTTACGTTGCTGGCGGTCTCTTGGCCACCGTTGCCCCATCGTGGACCACCATCGTCATCGCCCGCTTCTTATGGGGTCTCGGAGCCGCCGCTCCACGATCATTGAGCCTGGCCATGATCCGTGATCGTTTTGACGGACAAGATATGGCCCGTTTGATGTCCATGATCATGGCGGTCTTTCTCTTAGTCCCGATCATCGCTCCCAGTCTTGGCGCTGGTCTCATTGCCATTCTTCCTTGGCGCGTGGTCTTCTGGTTTCCGTCGCTCGTCGGCATCGCTCTTTTACTGTGGTGTCGACGTCTTCCCGAAACTCTTCCTGATTCACACCGTCGCCCCTTCACAACGGCATCGGTGTCGGGCGCTATTCGAGAAGTGGTCTCCCATCGTCAAACCGTGAGTTTCACCTTGGCCGTCATGTTTCTCTTTGGAGTGATGACGACATATCTCACCGGATCAGAAATCATCCTGGAAGACGTTTATGGATACGGATCCTGGTTCCCGGTCTTCTTTGGTGCGGTGGCCGTTTTATTGGCAGTGAACTCATTGAACAACGCTCGTCTCGTGCGCACGGTGCCGGTCATCCCGCTCATACGACGAACTTCACTCATTGCCATGACCGCCGGAATGGCTCTCGTTCTCATTTCACTTCTCACCCAGGGTCGGCCCTCGTTTTGGTTGTTTACTCTGGCGCTTTGTGCTGTGATCCCAGTAACCCAAGGCCTCGCCCCCAACTGCAATACGGCGGCCATTGCCCCTGTTCCCCATGTAGCCGGAACCGCCTCAGCAATCATCGCCACAGTCACCACTGCTGGTGGCGCACTGCTTGGCAATCTTGCGAATAGCGCATTCGACGGCACTACTCGCCCATTGGCCTTGGCTTGCGCGCTCTATATTGCGGTAGCGACGGGATTGATCTGGTGGGGATCATCCACTCGCAGTAGGACTAAAAATTAGCGAGCGAGATGATCTGTTTGCTCACATCAGCCGATTCATTAATTCCGCGGCACTCAATTTCCACTGTAGAGATCGCTATCGGCTCCACTGGCACGTGGCTGATCAGTGGATGGAACGGACGAAGATCTTCTTCATATTCAGCAAAGAGACTTTCGTGCAACTTTTCGCCCGAGCGTAGGCCGGTATAAATCACCTGAAGTTCTGGAGAATGCTGACGAGCAAAACGCCGAGCCACATCAGCAATGCGTATAGGTGCGCCCATATCAAGAACTAGAGCCTCTCCTGGTCGACCGATTGCTCCAGCAAAGGCAGTCAGACGCGTGGCTTCACTCACTGTCATGAAGTAGCGGGTTACCCCGGGGTCGGTCACGGTTATTGGACCACCCTGTTCAACTTGTTTTTTGAAAATAGTGAGAACCGACCCTCGCGACCCGAGCACGTTTCCAAATCGAACCGAGACGTACTTTTCACCAGTTATTTCGGCAAAATATGCCGTAAGGCGTTCAGTAATACGCTTCGAACTACCCAAAACACTGGTCGGATCAGCGGCCTTGTCGGTGCTGATGTTAACGAAATTTTTAACGCCAACTTTTTGCGCCGCCTGGAGAACATTCGCTGTGCCCAACACATTGGTGGACCAAGCTTCTCGAGGAAAACGCTCCAAGAGAGTGAGATGTTTCAACGCCGCAGCATGGAAAACTACTTCAGGTTGAAACTTTTCAAAGACTTGCTCAACGCGTCCGGCATCGCGAATATCGGCAAGAACCAAATTCGGGTTCTCTAAGAGGGCTCGGCCTTCCAAACTCAACTGCACCTCGGCAAGCAACGTATCGTCATGATCCACCATGACCAGAGTCGCAGGTTCGAAACGAATCAACTGACGACAAAGTTCACTGCCGATACTTCCGCCGGCCCCAGTGACTAAAACTCGCTTTCCACGAATGAAATTCACCAAAGCATCTTCGTCAATGTCCGCCGTGGCTCGGCCGAGAAGATCTGACTCTGAGACCGGACGTATATCGGACAAAGTGAGAGTGGAAAAAAGTCGGGTAACCGGAGGCAAAACCATCAATGGCAGTCCTGCATCTCGAGCTAAGTCATCGACTAATCGCACAAGATCAATGTCAGCACTCGGTATAGCCATCACAATGGCGCTTGCTTTCGTCTCATGAGCAACTTGAACTAGGTCTTGAATAGTGCCTTTTACTTGTACACCAAGAATTCGGAAGTTGCCCTTGAGTGGGTCATCATCGAGAAGTGCCACGGGGCGATACGGCGATCGAGGGTCATCCAACATCAACCGAACCGCACTGTAAGCCGCATCCCCAGCGCCAATGACGACTGTAGGAACAGAAGATGAATTCACTCGTCTATTACGTAATGCATTGCGATATGAGAGACGAACTCCCACCATGCCAATGATCGCTAACGGCGGAGCCAAAGCGGGGACTGAAAAGCGAATGTTTTCTCCAAAGGGGAATCGAATGGCCATTCCCAACCCAAAACCAATGATGAGTGTCACCGTCGATACACGCAACAGATCCTCACTGCTTCCGTATTTCAATCGTCGACGGTACAGACCAAGTAACAGACCAAGTGCACATTGAGCACTGATAGCGCCAAGAACCAGCCACCTGACTACGCCCCAAACAACTGGATCTTGAGTCTGAAATCTGAAAGCAGTAGCTACCGGGATCGCTATCAACCAGAATGCAGCGTCAATCAAAAATTGCAGGGAGGGCAGAAAATTTCCTCGCCTCAGGCTCCTCAACCCGACTGACTCCGTCTTTGTTCCGCCAGTTTTCATGACCCGTCCGTTCGTCCACCAACGAAGCGACTTAATTATCGTCGTTAACCGTGTCTTTTGGAAATCTCATAGTACCAATCGGGACAATTATCCCGACTCGAACCGGAGGATAAGACAATTCTAAAATTGTGGAATAAAGATCTACAGCCTCTACGGCACTCCATCTCTTTTAACGGCGATAGGGGCGTATACCACCGATAGGAACGGTGCCCAAACGTCCCGATTGATAGTCGGCAAAAGCTTGACGAATTTCATCTTCCGAGTTCATCACGAACGGGCCATAGGCCACGATGGGCTCACGAAGCGGCTGACCACCCAAAAGCAAGACGTCCAGCGATTTGGTGTCAGAGGCTTGAAGAATCATCGATTCCCCAGGACCAAATACGGCTAACTGCCCAAGTTCAAAGGCGTGCCGTTCGGCTCCCACCAAACCAACACCTTCTAAACCGTAAGCGAGAGCATTGAACTGCGGATTCCAAGGCAGTTCCACCCGAGCCCCGGGCGCCAAGGTGGCGTGGGCCACCACAATTGGGGTGTGGGTTGAGCCTGGGCCTTGGTGTCCGCCCAGATCTCCGGCGATGAGACGGATCAAGGTGCCCCCATCGGGAGAGGAGAGCAAAGTCACCAGATCGGCCTCCAAATTTTGGTAGCGCGGCGAAATCATTTTGGAACGGCTTGGCAAGTTCACCCACAACTGCACGCCATGGAAAAGGCCACCAGAGACCACCAGATCCTCGGGAGGGGTCTCAATATGCAATATGCCCCCGCCAGCGGTC
>JBJOFA010000136.1:0-4848 GCA_046049015.1 Actinomycetota bacterium
TAGCAGCGCGTCCCGCATGGATTCGCGGTATCGACCATCGCATTGATACTCAAAGGCTGGGAGCGCGCTCCATGACTTCTAGTCATTCGACGGCTATCGCTGCCGCCAAAGCGGGAGCAGGCAGCGATCGTATCGATGTTGCCGAACTACATGCCCCATATACCCATCAGGAATTGCTACTTCGCCAGGCCATTGGGTTGGCCGATACAACTCGGGTGAATCCCAGTGGCGGAGCTTTAGTGGCCAACCCGGCCATGGCGGCTGGACTCGCTCGATTTGCTGAAGCCGCTGAACAGATTTTTTCGGGCTCTGCTGATCGAGCTCTGGCGCATTGCACGAGCGGGCCTTGTCTGCAACAAAACTTGGTGAGCGTCATGGAGGGTGAGTGAGATGGCCGATCGTTGTGCAGTCGTTGGTGTAGGACAGACCAAGCATGCGGCTTGTCGGGCCGATGTATCGATAGCTGGTTTGGTGCGCGAGGCAGTGGACCGTGCATTGGCTGATGCCAATATCTCAATTGACGATGTCGACGCCATTGTCATTGGTAAGGCCCCAGACATGCTTGAAGGTGTAGTCATGCCGGAGTTGTGGTTGGCTGATGCCCTAGCCGCGCATGGCAAGCCCGTTTTCCGAGTTCATACCGCTGGTTCGGTAGGTGGATCAACGGCCATTGTGGCTGCCCAACATGTCATGGCGGGCATTCATGGAACTGTGCTCACCATTGGATTTGAAAAGCAGAGCGACGGTAGTGCCATGTGGGCCTTGAGCGTTCCGATTCCTTTTGGAATGCCGGTTCATGCCGGAGCTGGGGGATACTTCTCGCCGATCGTGCGGGGCTACATCAAGCGTTCAGGCGCCCCATCGCATATAGGGGCCATGGTGGCAGTGAAGGACCGCACCAATGCCTGCAAAAATCCGTACGCCCATCTTCATGAACCGGACTGGACCTTGGAAAAGGCTCTTGAGACGCCCATGTTGTGGGATCCGATTCGCTTCATCGAGACCTGTCCTTCAAGTGATGGCGCCATGGCCTTGGTGCTCATGAATGAAGAACGGGCTGACCGTCATAGTGGTCCGAAAGCTTGGGTGCATGCCACGTCAATGCGCAGTGAGCCCACGGCCTTTGCTGGTCGTGAACAAGTCAGTCCGCGAGCCGGTGAAATGTGTGCGGAAGATCTTTGGCGAAAAGGCGGAATTACTAATCCAGCCAAGGAAATTGACGTAGTGGAGATGTACGTCCCCTTTGCTTGGTTCGAGCCAATGTGGTTAGAGAATTTAGGTTTCGCTCCCCGTAATGAGGGATGGCGCATGGTGGAAGATGGGGTCACTGAAATGACCGGTGCTCTTCCAGTGAATGTCTCTGGCGGGGTTTTGTCCACGAACCCCATTGGGGCTTCGGGAATGCTGCGTTTTGGTGAAGCGGCGATGCAGGTCATGGGTAAAGCCGGTGAACATCAAATCGCCGGAGCCCGACGCGCCGTGGGCCACGCCTACGGTGGTGGCAGCCAGTTCTTCGCTATGTGGTTGGTCTCTTCGGAAAAACCGTAACGATCACTCGGTTCTCTTGCTAATGGTGAGAGAACTCAGGTGCGGGTCCATTGCGGTGGGCGTTTTTCAGCAAATGCCCGAGGGCCCTCTTTGGAGTCATTGGTTGAAAAAATAGGCCAACCGATTTCGAACTCTTTCTTCAGTCCTTCGGTTTCATCTAGTCCGGCCGTTTCTTGAACGGATTTGAGAATCGCTTCAACTGCGAGGGGCCCGTTGGCACAAATCAGCTCCGCTAATTCCAGAGCTTTGGTCAGAGCCTGCCCATCGGGAACCACGTGTCCGATAAGACCGATTTGCTGGGCTTCGGCCGCGGAGTAGGCCCGAGCCGTCAAGAGCATCTCTAGTGCATTCGTATAGCCAATTTGTCGAGGGAGACGCACGGTGCTTCCTCCTACTGGAAACAAACCGCGGCGAGCCTCAAAAACTCCGAAGGTGGCACTCTCGCCGGCGACGCGCAAATGCGTGGCTTGGAGGATCTCGGTGCCTCCAGCTACGGCGTAACCCTCAACTGCGGCAATCAGCGGTTTTCGCAATCGGTAATGACGCAGTAGAGCCTTCCAATGCAGATCGGGGTCTGCAGCCCATCGCTCTTGATATGGATTAGGTCCAGCGTCATCGCCCGCCCGCGCCTTCAAGTCCATACCCGTGCAAAATGATCCTCCAGAACCGGTGAGAATGGCACAGCGGAGATCGTCATCTTCATTGAGACGAACCCAGGCATCGGCCATGCCGACGATCATGGCGGGGCTCAAGGCGTTCTTCGCCTCAGGTCGGTTCATGGTGACAACGAGGGTGTGTCCTTGTTGTTCCACAGTGAGGTGTTCGGTGCCGGACATAGTTCTCTCCTGGTCTGATGAGGTTCTCATGTGCTAGCACACAGGTATGCCTGCAACCACTTTCAACCTTGTCGATCTCTTCGAAGCCGCTGCTGATGAGTGGCCCGATCGCCGTTACCTAGTAGATGAAAGGACGAGTCGGACATTTTCTGAGATGGATCGGCGCGCCAACCAGCTGGCTCATCATCTGCAGGCTCAAGGAATCAAGCCGGGTGACCATGTCGGTATCTACGCCTACAACCGGGTCGAATGGGTCGAGGCGCTGTGGGCCATTTTTAAAGTTCGAGCGGTCTGGATCAATATCAACTTCCGTTACGTAGAAGAGGAGTTGGCCTACCTGTTCGACAACGCCGATCTCAACTATCTGATTGTGGAACCCGAATTCTCCGAGCGAGCACGCACTACCGCTCCCGATTTGCCCCAACTTGTCATTGGGCCGCAATACGAAGCTGCTTTGTCAGCTCAAAGTGATGTGCGGGATTTTTCGGCCCGCTCCGATGATGACCTTTACATTCTTTTCACTGGAGGAACAACAGGAATGCCCAAAGGCGTGGTATGGCGCCATGGGGATGTGGTGATGGCCCTCGGCGGAGGTATTGACATCACGAACGGAACAAAAATCGCCAGTCCTGAGGGATTCGTAGAGAAGGGTCGTAATGGATTCCCCTTGGTTTCCTACCCACTGCCGCCGCTGATGCATGGAGCTACACAATGGAGCGTGATGTCGCAGAGCTTCATCGGCAATAGTGCCGTGCTCCGTGCCAAGTTTGATCCGGCCGATGTTTGGAGAACTATTGACGAAGAAAAGGTCAACATCATCATGATTACTGGCGACGCCATGGCTCGCCCTTTGCTGGACTACATCGCTGAACATCGCAGCGAGTACGACCTCTCCAGTCTTTTCGCCGTGAGTTCTAGCGCAGTTCTCTTTTCACAGAGTTGCAAGGAGCAATTCTTGGATCTCTTTCCAAACCTGATCATCACCGACGCTGTTGGATCAAGTGAAGGAGGCGCCAACGGAATCACCATGGTGGGGCGGGGTAACGCTATGAAAGGCGGTCCAACCGTTAAGGCTGCTCCCGACTCAGTTGTGCTTGGTGAAGATTTACGACCGGTGAAACCAGGCGAAACCGGGCGAATCGCTCGCACTGGCAATATCCCTTTGCGTTATCACAAGGACCCCGAAAAGACTGCAGCCACGTTTGTAGTTGGCCCCGATGGGACGCGTTATTCAATTCCCGGAGATTTTGCTCAACTCGAAGAAGACGGATCGATCACTCTCATTGGTCGAGGCTCGGTATGTATCAATAGTGGTGGTGAAAAGATCTTCCCCGAAGAAGTTGAAAACGCTCTCAAATCTCATCCGGAAGTCTTTGACGCGGTGGTCGTCGGCGTCCCTGATGAGCGTTGGGGTGAAAGAGTCACTGCGGTAGTGCAAGCGCGAGCGGGAACCACGCCAAGTTTGGAGAGTATTCAAGAACATTGCCGACTTCATGTTGCCGGTTACAAGGTTCCGCGGCAATTGACCTTGGTGGAATTGATGGTCCGTTCACCAGCTGGCAAGAGCGATTACCGCTGGGCCAAGAGCCAAGCGGTGGCCGATGCTGGTCTGGGAAGCTGACATGGGTGGCCCTCTTGCGGGTGTCCGGGTTGTAGAACTTGTCGGTCAGGGTCCAGGGCCATTTGGGGCCATGATTCTGGCTGATCTAGGCGCCGATGTGGTGGCCGTAGAGCGTCCCGAGGTTGCCCGTCGGACCGACACGACCCGTTTACCCACGAATCCCATGATGCGCGGAAAGCGCAGTGTGGCCCTCGACCTGAAAGATGTTGCTGACGTAGAGCGCCTGCTGTCCATGACCGATCGTGCCGATGTATTTATTGATCCGTTCCGACCGGGTGTGTGTGAGCGATTGGGCCTTGGACCGGATGTGCTGGGCGAAAGAAACTCGCGACTCATCTATACCCGCATGACCGGATGGGGCCAAGATGGCCCTTGGAATCAAAGTGCCGGACACGACATCGACTACATCGCCTTGTCCGGGGCCCTGCATGGCATTGGCTATGAGGGGCAACCTCCAACCATGCCGATCAATCTTTTGGGTGACTTTGCCGGCGGTGGATTGGTTCTGGCCATGGGCGTAGCCAGTGCCATTGTCGAACGATTTACCAGTGGCCAAGGACAGGTCATTGATGTGGCCATGGTCGATGGCGCGGCCATGATTCTTGGTCCTTTCTTTGCCGCTGCAGCCAATGGGTTCTGGGGTGAGCGTGGAACAAACCATCTTGATGGAGGAAGCCACTTCTACAACGTCTATCGAACTGCAGATGATCGTTGGGTTGCTGTGGGTGCCATTGAGCCTCAGTTCTACGCCGAACTGGTGAAGCGTCTCAATGTTGCCGAAGATGAGTTGCTCAATCCGAGTCGCCAAAATGATCGCTCAGTATGGCCCGCGGCCAAAGTTCG
>JBJOFA010000137.1:0-4829 GCA_046049015.1 Actinomycetota bacterium
CAACAGTCGACGACGCACTCGTTGCCGATAGGTCAAACCTTGACGGTAGGTGCCGGTTGCTCGTTGAATGTGATCAACAATTTTCGTCCACTTATGAACTGAAAACACTGTGAAGCCGATGGGACTCTTGAGTGTTTGCGGAACTGCCTGAGACAACTTGGCCAATGTGATCGATGATTCGATGGCCGTTTGGACCTCGAACCATATGGATGACGTAGCCCACCGCGCTTTCCGCCATGGAGCGAACGTCAGAAAGATTCCAACCGGAGAGTCCCTGGAGAGCAAGAATTTCGAGGCGGTTGAGTCCCTCAGATGCGGAGTTGGCGTGAATGGTGGCCAGACAGCGTTGATGACCGGTACTGAGAGCCTGAAGCAAGGTCAAGGCTTCCGGCCCACGTACTTCGCCAAGCACCATGCGATCGGGACGCAAGCGCAGAGCAGTGCGAAGGAGATCATCGAGGGACACTGCACCGCGACCTTCGGCAGTTGCCGGTCTTGCCTCTAGACATACGGCGTGATCGTGATCGATGGTGATCTCGCGAGTGTCCTCCAAGATAATTACCCGCTCGTGATGGGCCATCGTGATCAACGCGGCGACGAGTGACGTCTTGCCGCTGCCAGTAGCTCCGGTAATCAACACGTTGGCTTTGGAGTGATTGATATCAGAAACAACTTGGGCCAAAGTGGGGTCGTTAGGGTCCGCGAAAAAATCCGACAGATGGAAAGTCCGCGATCTGAAAATTCGAAAGGCGGCGCAGGTCCCCTCGGTGGCAATAGGTGCGATGACGGCACAGAGACGGGTGCCGTCGGGGAGCCGAGCATCAACCATGGGGGACAACCGGTCAAGACGTCGTCCAAGGGGAGTCAGGATGCGTTCAAGAGCACGGTCAATCGCCCCGGGCACTAGATCTTCAACGCGCGCCAGGGTGCCGTGCCGTTCAACCCAAACCTCAGTTTCATGGTTGATCAAGATGTCGGTGACCAGATCATCTTCAACATGTTGTTGTAAAGCCGCGGGCAAAAGAGGAGTCAGCATCGTGATGAAGGGATTAGATGAACTGACTCGACAACAAGGGTTCCAAATGGGTCACCAAAGTGCGAGGAAGTCGGGAGTGAAAAAGTCCTGAGTCGACGCGACGGGCAATATCGGGATCAAGGGGAACTTCAGCAACAACTGGAATACCCAAGACCGACTCAACATCATGGCTGGTGAGGACTCTCCCGCCTCCGGTGATCAAGACGATGCCGTCAGCTTCGACTGTGCCAAACATGGCTCGGCGTAAGGCCAAATAACAAGGGCGAAGAACCAACAGAGTGCGCAGCTCGGTATTTTTGGTTCGTTGTAGGAGTGACTCGGGAATTGGTCGGCATCCTGCGTCGATGAAAATAGTTCGGCCTTTGGCAAGTTCATCGGTTACATAGCTAGCCAAGCGACTCCATATTGATGACGTTGCTTCGGGTATCGGGAGTGATCCCGTCGACAAGAGCTGAACCGATTGACCACAATCGATACAGAGTTCGTCAAGATCGTTCGAGACTGATCGGGCTAACCACTCAGATAGTCCGATATTGGGATAACTCAAGCCGAAAATGGCTGGAAGATCGCCTGCCAAGTCAATAGCAAGAGTCGTCGATGAAATCTCTCGCTGCTCGACCTGGGCTGCGGTGAGAGCAACTAAGCCGGCCGTAATTGTGGAGGTGCCTGAACCACCCTTGGATGACCAACAGATCGTGAGCATGACCTCTCCTGCAGAGATGTACTGCGAAAGGGGAAGTCGGCAATTGGATGTGGGAGTGGCGCTAGCGACTGTGGTCAGTCGGAGAGCAATTTGTTGACAGCAATGGCGACTAGTCCGATGAAAGCCACTGCCATAAGTAAGCGACGCATGGCTTCAGGATAACGGTTGAAGACGAGTCATAGAACACGACTACTCTGAACCTTGGAGGTGTCCGAGTGCCTGGTGGACTCCGCCGCCTTCAAAGCGGTTGGAACGAGTGAACCTCGTTCGGCGGGTTCGATTCCCGTCCACCTCCGCGAAGCGGAGTGGCTTGGGAATCGGGAGGACTGTAAGGACGGATCCCGTCCACCTCCGCGAAGCGACGAGCCCAGGCTTGATTTGTCAAAATAGCGGAGTGGCTCAGGACTGGGCGGCGGCAAAGGCAGCCGTGGTCAGTGATGCACCGCGATGATCGCCCACCAGACCTTCCAACATGTTGTTCATCACGTACACGACGGTCAAGTTCAGGTCGAGATCGTTGACGACACTCGATCCACCCCAGCCACCCCAGAAGCACACCCGCCGGTCCTTGGGCAGATGAGGAACAGTGTCGTTCGGCAGGGCGTATCCGATACCGAAGACGACCGGAACCATCAGAACCTGATCCAGACCATCGGCCTGGACATCGAAAATTCGATCGATGGTCGAGGATGTCAAGAGTCGACGACCCTGGACCACGCCGTCGTGGCTGATCGCGCTCTGTGACCACGCCAGAGACCGCGCATTGCCATGTCCGTTGGCGGCACCGATGTCGGCGCGTCGCCACTCGGGGGTCCAGGAGGTTTCCGCACTCGGCGCTGGTCCGGTGAACGTCTTCACGATGACCGAATTCGGATCGAGTTGCGTCATGTCGACCGGCAGAGGTGGAGGCGGGATCACGTTCGAGATACGGCCGAATTCACTGTCGGCGAGGCCGATGTGGAAATCGAGTCCTAGTGGTCCGGCGACTTCGTCGCGGTAGAACTCTCCGAGCTTCTTGCCGGTGATCCGTCGAATCACCTCTCCCACCAGATGACCTTGGTTGAGCGCGTGGTAGCCCGATTGGGTACCTGGCTCCCACCATGGTTCCTGGCCAGCAAGCATCGATGTCGATTTCTTCCAGTCGTAAAGATCGCTGACTTCGACTGGTTGTGCCCAACCTGAAACACCAGAGGTGTGTGACAGGAGATGACGTACGAGGACACCTTCTTTACCGTTAGCTCCGAACTCTGGCCAGTAGGTGGCAACTGGTACATCAAGATCCAGCAATCCACGATCGACAAGAATCAATGCGCATAACGCCATCTGTGTTTTGGTGCTTGACCACACGTTGGTGATGGTCTCGCGGCCCCACGGCACCGTACGTTCCGGATCAGACCATCCACCCCAGAGATCGACGACCATCTCACCCCGGTAGACGACTGCTACAGACGCTCCGACATCGTCGCCGGAATCGATATTTGCCGACAGGATCTTGCGCATCTCTTCGAAACGCTGATCACATGTCCCGTGAACTTCTGCCATGTCTCCCCCTCTGACGAAGATGAGATTAGTCCGAAGATTGTCAGACGGCTAGTAGGTCGCGGGCGCCAGTATCGCTCGAAGGGTGACGCAACTTGCTCATGGCTCGAGCTTCGATCTGGCGGATGCGCTCCCGAGTGAGATTGAAGTGTTCACCAACTTCTTCAAGGGTGCGGGGTTCTCCGCGATCAAGACCGAAACGCAACTTGAGAATCTCTCGTTCCCTCTCATCGAGTGGGGCCAAGAGCCGCTGAATTTCTTCTGGCAGCAAAGCGGTAGCAGCAACCTCGAAGGGACTTTCGGCTGAACGATCTTCGACCACGTCACCAAGTTCGGCATCGCCGTCTTCGCGAAGTGGCTCGCTCAAAGACAATGGTTCAGCAGCAAAGCGCAAGGCTT
Source organism: Actinomycetota bacterium (assembly GCA_046049015.1). Lineage (GTDB taxonomy): Bacteria > Actinomycetota > Acidimicrobiia > Acidimicrobiales > Ilumatobacteraceae > Casp-actino8. The sequence goes on from JBJOFA010000137.1 coordinate 3,678, forward strand.
CGGTCACCTTGTCTTCGGGCATTTCAACTTCAACTGCGAGTTCACGCAATGTTGGCTGACGACCGAACTTCAGCTCCAGACGGGAGCGGGCCTTTTGCAGACGCGCCAGAGTGTCGCCAGCGTGAACTGGAAGACGAATGGTTCGACCCGTGTTAGCGATGCCGCGAGTGATGGCCTGACGAATCCACCAAGTGGCATACGTAGAGAACTTGAAGCCTTTACGCCAGTCGAACTTCTCAACGGCGTGCATCAGACCTAAGTTGCCCTCTTGAATCAGATCCAGGAGAGGCAGTCCCGAAGCCTGGTATTTCTTGGCGATGGACACCACTAGGCGAAGGTTGGACTGCACGAAGGCTCGTTCGGCCTTTTCACCTTGGCGTTCGATGCGCTGCAACTCAACTTTGCGGCCCTTGGCCAAAGTTTTACCGGCGAGTTCAAGTTCCTCTTTGGCGGCCTTGCCGGCCTCGATTTCCTTGGCCAAACGAACTTCATCGTCTTTGGTCAGAAGTGTGTACTGACCGATATCAGAAAGATAGAGACGGACGAGGTCCTCTTCATCACGATCAACGCGATCCTTGGCCACTAGAGAACCTCACTTCAATCTGTAGATGCTCACTTCAATGCTCAGCTATAGACCTGTTGCCTGATCTATAACCGGACGCCTTGGTTCACAGGCCTTACCAGCACCCATCCCCAACGTGTTGACGGGAACGATACCGACGTCTGAGGATTCCCCAACCGAATGATCAAAGTTCGTCCGACTATCTGGAGTTACCTGAGAGATGGAAACTTGCAAAGGAAGATATTTGCCGGTCGCAAACCTGCAAAAGTCACCGGGCGACGCCGAAAAATAGCGACAGAAAACCAGTATCGTAAGTCCATGGGAAATCCGTTACTGAATGACAAGCGCCTCGAGCAGGCGGCACATGCGGACCAAGCGGGTTGGGCGGCTCCTGAAGCCGGTTCCAAAGCGCCGATGAATGATGGGCCAGTGAGCCCTTGGAATCCGACTGAACGGGCTATGACTGTTGGCGGTACTGCTAGTGCCGCAGCCGTTCTTTTCGTCCTGTTGCTTATTGGAGCAACCATTGGCTGGTTGGGTGTTGATGCCCCCGATGGCGAGATCTACAAGTTCCCAACTTTTGCCATTGT